>CAYSHN010000405.1:0-3972 GCA_964430815.1 uncultured Calditrichota bacterium
GTCATAGATGTGCTACGTGTGATGAGGTAATATTCGGATCGAACTATCCCACCAAGCAGCAGGGCTATGATCACCGTTCCAACGAACCCGATAGCCGGTTCGAAAAGAATGCCCAGCAGCATAGAAGAAATGGTGGTCGGTAATACCAGTGCAGGCAACCCCAGCGTGCTGACAATCAGCGAGGCCAGTATTACCTGTAACAATATCAGAATGGCCAGCAACAATATTTTTTTATTGTCACGGATAATTTCCGGACGATTAATGCGCAGATATAAAATAAAAATAAACAAAATCAGTGTAATAAGCAGATAGCGGGATAGGGAAGAAAGCAGATCCTGGATATTCCCGCTTTCGCTATACCTTTCGGCTGTGGCGATCTCCAGTGATAATAATTTTTGATAAATATTTTCGGTCATCCGTTCATTGGCATCAATGATCCTTTCATTCTCATAGACGATATCTTTGGCGGTAGGGACCGCTGCTACCATATCCCGTTGCCTTTGCTCGGTCAGGGTCTGGTTAAAAAGCAGATTTGGTGTAAAGAATTGTGACAGAATTTTACGCCACAGGTTGGAATTTTCTAATTTTAAAGGCATGACCTCAATCAATTGCTCCTTCTCTGCGGAGTCGATCAATAATTCCAGGGCCATGTCTTCTTCGATGCCATCCTGCAGAACAGTAATTCTGGGTTGAGTAATTACAGGTTTTGAGAGGTCAATGTAATTCTTTTGGTACAAATTAGATAATGCCGTAGTAAGAATGGAATGCAATTTTTTAGTATCACCTTTATATACCTGATGGATCAGGGAATTTACTTCATCCGGTTCCAAATTAATACGCCATAAGGCATACATTTTTTCTGATAAATTGAAGAGTACCGAATCGGATATAGAGCTGGTGGTACGTAGAGCCCGGTGATTTCGGGAATCATTTTGCGGTTTGGCCAGAAGATCAATTGCTTCCCTGAGATCAGCAATCTGTTTTACCTCTACCTGTCGATTTTTATCGAATATTAATTGCACTCTATCGCGGGCCTGTTGACGTTCGATGCGTAATTCGTCATCAGTTTTCAATACCGGGAAGGTAAAAGGTGCGATAATTTTTTTGTTAACGATACTGCCGATACGGAGATCCGTGTACTTAAAGGAACGACCGGAGGGGAAAAATGCCGGGATCAACAATATCAATATCAGTAAGTATACCAGTTGTACTATTAATTTAGAAATAGGTAATGAACCAATTTTCAAATTAAAAATTTTATCAAATATATTTGTATTTTTTGTTACCATAACTGCGCTAATCCTATCGGATTCTTATAATAAAATGGTTCTGAATCCACTGATTCCTTAATAATTTTTCCTTTAAACCCTTAATCAATTTGATTTTTTAGTTTTCATTCCACGAAAGTTAATCTAAGAAGAATGTGACGTAGTTACTATATTTTTTCTATTTTATATTAACGCATCAATTCTCTGAAAACTTTGTTCTGTTGTTTGACTTTGAATATATAAGCACTTAATTATCTGACCCGTCCCCCTTCATTTATGTGCGCCCCCTGGCGCGATATAAGGGAAGTAAGGGATAGATTAGATAACTATATACAATGCAATTTTCTTCCTTTTCTTAAAAAAAGGTTCAAAATATGATAGGTTTTAGAGCCTGATAAGTATATGTTATTTTGAATATTATACGGATTTTATATGATTCTGTTCATCGACCAGAATTACTACTGGCCGGTGCTGGGGAACATTCTCTTCCGGCAGGATTACATAGGTCATAATTATGATTAAATCGCCTATACTACCAAGTCGTGCTGCCGCACCGTTGAGACAGATCTCACCGGAGTTTGGCCGGCCTTTAATAGCATAAGTATCAAAACGTTCACCATTTGATATATTAGCGATTTCCACCTTTTCATAAGGTAAAATGTTTGCTTTTTCCATCAGCAGCGAGTCGATGGTCAGACTGCCTTCATAGTCCAATTTGGAATCGGTAACCCGCGCTCGGTGTATTTTTGATTTTAATAAAATTCGTTGCATCAATTTTAATCCTGAATTTTCTCTTTTACAAATTTGAGTTTATAATATAAAAATTGCTAAGCCTATATTCAACCATAAGTTGGGTATTGTTACAATTAACCCATCCCCTAGCCCCCTCCCTTAATGTGCCCTAGTGGGCGCATCACTGTCTGACCTATCGGCGTGATATAAAGGAAGGGGGAATGAAGGGGATTGGGTTATAAGTATTTAATTCTTGATATTTTAAAGGTAAATCAGTAAAATTTATTAGTTTTTTGATCTGAAAACTGAAAAAAACTCATAGATAGAATCAATATTCGATAGTTCAGAACTGATTATAGGGTTCTATAAAATGATGACGATCATTGATGTACAGGGGCGGGAAATACTGGACTCCCGTGGAAATCCAACGGTAGAAGTTGATGTAGTACTGGAAAGCGGCAGCATGGGTAGGGCAGCGGTGCCTTCAGGTGCTTCAACTGGCGAACATGAAGCGATTGAACTGCGGGATAAGGATGAAAAACGCTATCTGGGCAAAGGCGTTTTAAATGCAGTAAAGAATGTCAATGATATTATTGCAGATAAAATTATCGGCATGGATGCTTCAGATCAGGTCGCTTTAGACCGCATGCTGGTTGATTTAGATGGGACTCCCAATAAAGATAAATTAGGTGCTAATGCTATCCTTGGTGTTTCGCTAGCCGTGGCTAAGGCTGCAGCCGATACTCTGGGAATGCCGTTATTCAAATATATAGGTGGAACTAACGCTAAAGTACTGCCGGTGCCAATGATGAATATTGTTAATGGCGGCAAGCATGCGGATAACAATGTGGATTTACAGGAATTCATGATCGTTCCAGCCGGAGCAGTCAATTTCGCCGAAGCCTTGCGTATGGGAGCTGAAATATTTCATAACCTGAAGTCGGTTTTAAAAAAGAAAAACTTCAATACAGCAGTGGGTGATGAAGGCGGATTTGCACCTGATTTAAAATCCAATGAGCAGGCAATTGAAGTCATCCTGGAAGCGGTTGAAAAAGCCAAATACAAAGCAGGTAAGGATGTTTTTCTGGCACTCGATCCAGCCTCCAGTGAATATTATGATAAAAATAAGAAAAAATATGTACTGGCCTCGGAGAGCAAAGAATTGTCCTCCGAAAAAATGGTCGAATTTTATACCCAGTGGGTGGCCAAATATCCCATCGTTTCAATCGAGGATGGTATGGCCGAAGATGATTGGGATGGTTGGAAAATGATTACCGAAAAACTGGGTCATAAAATTCAATTGGTCGGTGATGATCTTTTTGTAACCAATACCAAACGTCTTGCCGAGGGCATTAAGAAAGGTGTGGCCAATTCGATCCTGATCAAGGTTAATCAAATCGGAACATTGACCGAGACACTTGATGCGATCGAGATGGCCCATAATGCCGGTTACACTACGGTTATTTCCCATCGTTCAGGCGAAACTGAAGATAGTACCATCGCCGATCTGGCGGTAGCGACTAATGCGGGTCAGATTAAAACCGGTTCTGCTTCACGCAGCGATCGTATTGCAAAGTACAATCAATTATTACGCATCGAAGAAGCGCTGGGCAGTACAGCAGATTATTGTGGTAAAGCGGCTTTTAAAAATTTAAAGTAAAGTGAAGGATCTTGCGGATTAAGAAATCAAAAGGGGTTGGTAGAAAACTATCGGCCATCCTCGATCAACTCAAACAAAAAAAACGGAAAAAGCAGTTAATAATCGTTTCGATTATCCTGGTCGTACTCATCTTTTTTATTTCTGGTTCAAGAGGCACCTATCAGCTGTTTCGTTTTATTAATCATAAAAGACAGGTCGAACAGGAAATAAATAAACTGGAAAACGAAAAGCAAGATTTAGAAAAACTGCGTGAGAAAGCAGAAAAAGATCCAGAATATATTGAAAAGATAGCCAGGGAAAAATAAAAGTTAA
>CAYSHN010000406.1:0-3970 GCA_964430815.1 uncultured Calditrichota bacterium
CTCTTTGGCCTTTTGCTATTTTGGGTTGGCCTCAGAAAATAAAAGATTTTAAAATGAGCGAAAAAACTGGACGGTTTTTCGCTAGCAGATTTAATTACTACTATACATTTACTGTTGAGCGCACATGAATAAAATCATTAGTAAGCTGTGTGTATTTTATCCAGATCTAATTTTTTGTAAGGGTGGAAAACTATGCACTATAAAATAATGTGGTTGATTCTATTTTTCCTGGTTGCCTGTGAAGAAAAATCGACACAACCGGGCAGCCAGTATGATTATATGTATTTCGAACGTTATGGCGGTGGTAATTTGGAATTTAATATATTGCCGACGATAGTATCTAATACCTTCTCAGCGAATGTCACCAGGTTGAATTTTAAGGATACTCTGATCAATCTGAACCTTATTAAAGATACTATTAACGGGGCAATATTTGATGCACTTACTGATGCATTGCAGGGTCAATACAAAATAACTGGCGATTTCAAGCAAGACACACTGGATCTGGTCGGAAGCTGGGCTTTTATATATATGATCCGAGACGACGACAGTACCGAAGTCACAAATACGGGATTACGTAACATCTTGTTAGGTTTTGAATCCATAGTCAGAGAAAAACTGAAGTGAGAGATATGCTGAAAATAATCATAAAGGAGAAAATTCATGTCAATCTCAGAACTTAACCGCAGAGATTTCATCAAATCATTACTGGCCGGACTCTCCGTCACGGCACTGGACTGGAGTGCTCTTCCAACCGCCGGCAAGGCCAGTAATAATACCAACGAATATGATGCCATCATCATCGGTTCCGGGTTGGGGGGACTTAGTTGTGCTGCTGCCTTTGCTCGCCAGGGATTCAAGCCGCTGCTGGTGGAACAGCACAGTAAAGCGGGTGGATATGCTACTACTTTTAAACGTAAAGATTTTATTTTCGATGTTTCGCTGCACTCGACAGGCGTCGGTGAACGAAACGGCCTGCACAATCTGATACCAGGATTTCCTGAAATCACCACAGTTGAATTCGTACCCCATCCCGACCTGTACCGGGTAATCTATCCGGACTACGATATCCGCGTACCACAGAAAAATCTGCGCAGTTATATCGACAAACTCATCGGTTACTTCCCCGATGAAAAAGCCGGTATTGAAGGTATTTTTGAAGATATGCAGGGAATGATGAATGACATTCAAAAATTATACCAGGCTCAGGGGCAGATTGACATGAGCCGCTTTGCCCAGGATTTCCCGGTTCTGGCAAAAAGCTTCGGTAAAAGCTGGGGACAAATGGTTGATGCGCTTCTGAGCAGCACCAAGCTGAAAGCGATCGTCTCATCGCTGTGGGTATATTTCGGCCTGCCGCCCTCAAAACTTTCACCTTTCTATTATGCCATGCCTACCATTGGTTATCTGCAGGAAGGCGGTTATTATCCCATCGGCAAATCGCAACAGATCAGCAATGCTTTGAAGACTTTTATTGAAGAACGGGGCGGTCAGGTGAAGTTGTCAACCCGGGTGAATGAGATACTGACAAAGGATCATGCTGCTTATGGTGTCCGGACAGAGAGTGGTGAAGAGTTCAAATCTAAAGTTGTAATTTCCAATGCCAGTGCACCGGTCACTTTTAAAAATATGATGAATGAAAACGATTATTTAAAAGAGTATTTAAGTAAACTGGACACTTACAGTGTCAGTCTGTCTTCCTTCCAGATTTTTCTCGGTTTGAAAAAAGACCTGGCTGGCGAATTGGGTATCAAAGATACCGAGATTTTTTACAATACCGGTTACGATCTGGAAGATGATTATCAGGCCATGGTACAGGCAAATGTTGAGCATGGCGGGTATGCGATTACCCTTTATGATAATTTATATAAAGGATATTCGCCGGCTGGCAAAAATATTATGAATCTGCTGACCCTGCAGGGGTATGAACACTGGTTGCCGTACGAATTTGATTATTTCAAGGGAAAAAAGGATGCCTACCGGGCAGAAAAAAAGCGGATGGCCGATATCCTGATCGATCAGGCCGAAAAAACTTTATTGCCCGGATTGCGTGCAGCAATTGAGATAATTGAAATCGGTACACCGCTGACCAATGTGCGTTACACCGGCAACTATCGCGGTGCCGTGTACGGCTTCGATCAAACGCTGGATAACAGCGGGCAGAACCGGCTCGGTCATAAAACCCCAATTAAAAATCTTTATCTGGCTGGCGCCTGGACCCGGCCCGGTCACGGCTACGGTGCTGTAATTCCTAGCGGACTGGAATGCTTTGGCGAGATTATGCAGGAATGGAAATAATAAACGAGGTGCAGGTTACCATTAATCACATTATTACTTATTAAAATTGAGGATAAGTATAATGAAAAAGAGAATATTTTTAATCCTTGGCAGTTTATTTGTACTAATCACCAGTATTTTTGCCCAGGAAAACGGCTGTACCTTTTCTGCTAATCGAACCAACAGCAAGTGCGAACGGTATGGCTGGTTCGTATACAGCGGTTGCCAATGATGGAAATGCCATGTATTATAATCCCGCCGGATTGGTACGCATGCAATATGGAAGTTTGGAATATGGATATTATAATTATTACCCCTATTTAGAGATATTAGATGATATCTGGATTCGCTATTATGCCGCAACCGCAAATGTACCTGCCATCGGAGGATTTGGAATCAGTTTTACTTATTTAAGTCTCGGCAAGAATACAATACTTGATGAAAATGGTAATAAAATCAGGACTGATTATCCAAATGAATGGGCGCTCTCACTGGGATACGCGCGGTACCTGAGTACCAACCTGTCCCTCGGTGCGGCCTTGAAACTGATCAGAATTAATTCAGGACGTGGACTCCAGATTGGTTCTGAGAACTCTAGGGATAATACGGCTTTTGCATTGGATCTGGGATTTCTATATGATAATTTTCTGCCTGAATTATGCTTTTCGAAAAGGTATTTGGAAACTAAGTTGTTAAATTGGTGTATACACCGGCCACCAGCAGGCCCATCAGTGGGTTTGACGATTAAGAATATTGGGCCGAAAATGGACTATTCTTCTGAATCAGCACCCCTCCCCCAACAGCTACGTTTAGGTTTGGCCTGGAACCTGATAGATATGGATATATTGGGTCTACTACTTTCCACAGATTTGCGTAAAATGTTAATAAATGATCATTATAATTTCCTTTCAACTTTTATGATTTCCTGGCAGGGATTTTCATTTAACCATTTAGAAGTCTCTTACGGTTTAGAGCTGTCAGTTTTTACCATTATATCTTTCAGGTATGGAAAATTTTTAAATGAAAAACAACCAAGTAATATCTCTAATCCAAATTACATAACCTATGGGCTATCCATCGGACCTGAAACTTTCCAAATTAACTGGTACCTTAAGAGATATGATCATACACCATTCTATCGTTCTGATGATAATTATTGGCGGATAGGATTCTCAGCAGTTTATTGACAGGCCAGATATAAATTAGAAAAAAGTTATTTAGTCTATCTGAAAAATGTTTGATGCTCATATTGTAGATAGGTATAGTCATAGGATATTCCAATATTTGGATATTTTTACACTTAATCTTCGAATATCTCAACCAGATCATTTTATTTATTTTTGAATATTTCGGAAACTGCTGTGTATATCATATTGAAAGTCAGAAAGGGAAAAATCATGAAAATAATCCTCCAGGCAAGCACATTACTGATTATAGTAGGCATGTTGAATGCCGGCAGTTATTCATCACTGTCTAATTATCCAGTTTCTGCAGAGAGTTTAAAGTCTGTTATCTCATCCCAGCCGGACAGTATTGTTGTTTCTCCACAGCGGATTGCTGAAGCCCAAATTTTGGCCGACAAATTCCTGCAAAAAGATTATACTGCTTTTATGGAAAAATTTGATGCCACCATGAAAGGAGCCCTTCCTCTGGATAAAGTTCAGCAAGCCAGGGAATCTCTGGATCAGCGTCT
>CAYSHN010000407.1:0-3948 GCA_964430815.1 uncultured Calditrichota bacterium
ATAAAAGCATAATCCAGCCTGATCTCGGCTAGTCCCGGAACAAAATATTTTAAACCCAGCCCTGCAGTTAAACCCTCCGGGGTATTCTGACGGCCGAGCGACTGGTATCCCCCCCGCAGAAAAAACAGATCATAAAAATTATATTCGCCTCCAAAATTCAGAACGGTGGAGTTATCGCTGGGCACCACTGCATCAGTCGAAAAACTCAGCGTGTTATGTTCCAGGCGGATCAGGTCCATGGATATGCCCACCCGGAAAAACAGCGGCAGCGGCCATTGATCGGTTTTTAGTTTTGAGGGAATGGTCGGATTATTGCCCAGATTATCCGGATCCTGGTCATAAGAATGTAGCAGATCCCGTCCATCCATCTGCATATCGGTGCCAAAATTGGATATACTCATGCCCAGACGCATACCTCTGAAATTAGTTACATACAACAAGCCAAGATCTATGGCAAAACCCGAAGCGGATTCGTGATAAATTTTTTCATTGATATATTTTAACGCGCCGCCAATGGAAAACCGGTCGGTAAAATTACGGGCAAAACCGATGGTGGCAAACATATCCTGGGCGTCCCAGCGTTCCCCCGTGCCCCCGGGCGATTGAACCGTGGTGACCTCTTCCTCCCCATAATCGAGTACTGCTAACTGCACTCCGAAAGCATTACCGCCGCCGATATTCAAAACCACGCCGCCCCAATTATAATTAGTACCCAGTATCCATTCGGTATGCGAGAAACTGACCTGGGAACCGCCCAGTTGCGATATCGCACCCGGATTCCAGTATAAAGCCGAAGCATCACGGGCATAGGCCACATAAGCGCCTCCCATGGCGATAGCCGCCGGACCGACAGGTATGCCCAGCGAAGGTACTGCACTGGTTCCGACTTTGTCCTGGGCCTGTGAAACTGCGAGCGCCAGAATCAGAAATACGCTAATTAATAATTGTAGAATAGTGTTTCGATGCTTCATACGCTTACCTGTAATTTTTAAACTTTATTTAATAACAGCAAACTTGCCCCGCTTCATGCCGACCGGTGAATCCACCACATAAAAATATACTCCGAAAGCAATATCCAGGTTTTCCCTGGTTTTCATATTCCAGATGACCGTTCCATCATTTATAGCAGCATCTTTTTCCAGGGTGATAATATGATCACCACGGGCTGTAAAAATATTAATTCTTGAATTAACCGGGATGCCAGTAAAATACAATCTGCGTTCACCACGACCGGAGGTAATGTTAGGCGGTAAAGCCGGTTCGAATGTATGCGCGACAATGTATGGATTGGGCACTACTTTAATATTATCTAAATCATTTTTGGCCACTTGTACATTAATAACCGGTACCTGCGTTTTAAAGTCAAATCTATCGAATTTATTGAATGGGAAATTCGCGCTCAGTGTCAAAACTTCACCACCCTGGAACTGGTACAATTGGCTGGTATCGGCGCGAGTCAATTGCAATTGCCAGGTATAGATGTTGAAATTGCCCTCATTATCCTTTTCAAAGAAGGCCAGCCGTTCATTTAGCGATGGCAATGAATCCCTGTCATTATCAGCATGAAAGTACTCGATCTTGTATCCGCCGGTTGTATTATATATTTCAAATTTTCTGGCACTGGGCATCAGGGCAGGAACATGCAGGTATTCAAAATAGGATGTTGTAGTATCTACAACATGATCATAAATCCGTAATTCATAATTCGAAGGAAAAAACACCGGCTGGAGAACTGTACCATCAGGCAATCGTGATGGTTCAAAGGCAAAGTCAAAAGAATAGTTTACTTCAGCAGGATTCCATTCTGAAGTTACATCTTCACGGGATGTTTTCCAGATATTGACAAAATCCAGGGTTAATCCATCAAAAATATCCGTATCTTTAATCAGTTGTGAAACCCAGGGACTCCCCTGCATGTACGCGCTGAAATATACCGGATGGTATTGATAGGAAACAGAGGGTATAATTTCTGCGAAGAATGCAGGATTTACTGCCCGGATACGGCCTTTCTCAACATCCACTTCATACAGCGAATCAGGGATTACATTTCCCACTCCATCCTGAACAAAGATACTTCCCTAAACCAGATTTGCCCTGCTCAGCTCAGCCCATAGAGTGTCCTGGACCTGGAATTCTTCTTTGTATTGATATAAATCCTTAACGGCGTAGTATGTGGTGATCGATTCCAACTCTTTGACATCTTTCACATCCAGATTCGGTTCACCCACAGTAGGTTTGCCATCCCCTTCACCCTGATCAAGTGTCCCTGCCTCACCATCGGCTCCGACATCATCGGCCGATGTCCAGTTTTGGTTATTATCGACACCATCATTGGAAGTGTCCCAGAAGTATACTTCATAATCGTGACCGGTCAGTTTTCCCGGATCCAGGACAGTATAACTCACCGTTCCGGAACCGTCACCCGCCGTATGCTGTACATTTTCGTTCATCGCCGGCGCTTCATAACCTGCTGCCGGTTTAGTCGGAGTGACCATGGCCGTATTGATATCCAATACGATCTCTCCCGTGTTTAACTGGTCAATCTTTTTTATACATTCGGAAGGAATTATTCCTGATGAATCAACGCCCTTATCATAAGAAACCACCGCGTAATAATAGGTCTGACCGTTTTTAGCGTCATAATCAACATAGGAATGCTGCAAGCCTGTTTCATTTCCCAGGTAAAAGGACCAGCCTTGCAGTATTTGAAAAATGTCATTCGTGGGATAATACCAGCCATAAACATTATCGATTACATCAAACTGTGCGACAGGTTTGAATGCCACTAGATTGCCCTGGGAATTAGTGATAACCCGGGCATCGTTAAAGTTAGGATCGCTAGCACGGTAGATCCTGTAACCTTCAAAATCAAATTCCCGCAATACCGGATCAAAAGATTTTTCCGCTTTGCGATCCCAGTATAACACCACACTGTCATCTCCCGCAATAGCGGTCAGGGTGGGTTTGTCTGGTGCAATAGGGAAACGGTAATCGGAATTATATATCTTTTGTACCGTGCGTAATTTATTGATCATGTCCTCCAGATCCCAACCGTAGATCAGGGCCAGGGACATACGTTCGGTCTGTCCGGGGGTCAGCGGAAAATAACCCGAACCATAGATGAAATCACCGTCTTCACCCTGGGTAGGTCGTCCGTTGATAAAAGTCTCCGGTACCGCAAAAAATCCCGGCTGCAAACGCCGCCACATATCATTATCGTCCGCCATAGCCACTGTTCCTGACGGTACGAAATAATCAAAACTGCTTAAACCGATCTGATCTGATTCATCTTTATCGGTTTGATCAAAATTGGGTTCTCCTGCGGTTGGTAACCGGTCATTTTCGCCTGCATCCCCTGTACCCGGAATGCCATCAACCCCTACATCATCCAGCAAAATGCCCGCGTCATCCGTTAACCATTGTCCAGTCAGCGGATTGCGGCTCCAGTCACCGTCGTTATCGATATTGTCATCACGACGCTCATCGATCATGTCATCGGACAGGCCAAGGCCGGAGACATAATTGATGTAGCGTACGGGATTTAAAAGATCGAATAGAATCGTGCCCTGTGGCGATACCCGTCTTTGCCGGTAATGTAAATAATAATTTTCATCGATAATCCCATCCAGGTCGTTATCCTTGCCATCGTAGGCGTTGGAATTGACACGCTGTTCGCCGTTCACCAGCACTACATTTCCCTCGGAACGGGTGGTTACTCCGGAAATAAGGGTAATACTTTCACCCAGTGAAACAACTTTAAAGGTATCACTGCTGGTCGGAAAATTTAACACTGTACGCAGGAATTCCCGGCGCCCGGCAATCACCGTATCGGTGATCACCCAGAACTTATTCCTTCCCCCCGATCTGGACGACTTGATGTACAAGGCATCCGCTGCCGCGGAGGCTTTCGCAGCAAAGTGCGATGCGACGGGCGTGCCGCCGAATTGA
>CAYSHN010000408.1:0-3918 GCA_964430815.1 uncultured Calditrichota bacterium
GATAGCGATTTCTTGGTGTAAGGCCTGAATAAACTTTGGGCGCAGGTTAAGATCCGTAATGGAATAAAAATCACAATAACCGCATTTGGACTGGCAAAAGGGAATATGAATGTAAATTCCGGCTTTGGAAGTACGATCCATTAATGATTAACGTATAACATTGCCGATACGTTCAAAACGTACCTTTTTAAAAAAAGTAAACAGATCGGTCATGGCAAAATCGCCATCCCAGGAAAGGTAGATTATAAGGCCTTCCCCAACAATATGATCATAAGTAACGAAACCCCATACCCGGCTGTCGGCACTGTTATCACGATTATCACCCATCATAAAGAAATTATTTTCCGGGACTTTGAGTGGCCCGAAATTATCCCGACTGCCATATCGGCTATTTTGAAAAGTAGGAAAATTTAGGCGTTCATTGCGTTTGAGAATGCGTCTATCTAAGAATTTGGATTTAGGCGCATCGGGGAAGCGGATACTGTCGACAAAGACCTGTTTATTAATAATTTCTAAAGTCTGCCCGCCGGTTGCGATACAGCGTTTGATATAATCCACATTTGTATCGAGTGGGTACCGGAAAATAACCACGTCGTGCTGCTTGGGAGTTTTAAAACCGGGGATTCGTACCCAGGGGATTGAAAAACCCAGATCAGTGTATGGAATACCAATCCAGTCCGGTGTGCGCATACCGTAGACATATTTATTGACCAGTAGAAAATCACCGGTCAGCAGGGTATCTTCCATTGAACCCGTCGGAATCCGGTATGCTTGCACAATGAATTGGCGGATAATTAATGCAGCTATGAGTGCTATAAATAATCCTTCAAAAAAATCTCTGGACCGGCGATCTTCTTCGGTTTTAGTATTATTCACACTGATTCTCCATTTTAACAGGGTCTTTCATAAATGCAACAATGCAACAGGAAATTTACCTGATTAGAACGTGATTTTTTATTCAAAAGTTCCCGTTCAATCCATATCCCGCATGGATAGAACAGCCAGGAATGCTTCCTGAGGTATTTCAACACTGCCGATCTGTTTCATGCGTTTCTTGCCTTCTTTTTGTTTTTCCAGCAATTTTCTTTTACGGGTAATATCGCCACCATAGCATTTGGCCAAAACATTCTTACGCAACGGTTTGACATTTGTTCGGGAAATAATTTTATTGCCGATGGCAGCCTGTATTGCTACTTCAAACAGTTGGCGGGGAATCAATTCCTTTAATTTCTGGCACAATTTATTCCCCCATTCGTACGCTTTATCATGGTGGACAATGGTGGATAATGCATCTATCGGTTCGCCATTGATCAGCAGGTCTAATTTGACCACATTAGATTCACGATAGGACTCGAATTCATAGTCGAAAGAGGCATAACCGCGGGAGATAGATTTCAGTTTATCAAAAAAATCAAAAATCACTTCGGCCAGCGGAAACTTGAAATTCAGATCAGCCCGGGAAGGATCCAGATAAGTGGTATTGGTAAAAATTCCACGGCGTTCACGAGCCAGTTTCATAATATTACCGATATATTCACTGGGGGTAATTATTTGTGCGGTAATAAAAGGTTCTTCGATAAATTTTATTTGACCAACAGTAGGCAGATTAGCCGGATTATCAATTTCTAACTGAGTATCATCATTCAGCCGGACATGGTACACCACATTGGGTACTGTATTGATAATGCTGACCTTATATTCACGTTCCAGGCGTTCCTGGATGATTTCCATATGCAACAGGCCCAGAAAACCACAACGAAAGCCAAAACCCAGCGCCTTGGATGTTTCGGGTACAAATACCAGTGAACTGTCGTTCAGATATAGTTTATCCAGGGAATCACGTAATAATTCGAAATCGTCACTTTGTACCGGATACAGGCCGCTATAGACCATCGGGTGAATTTCTTTGTATTTGAAAATAGGATTAGCGGCGGGATTTTGAAGGTTGATGATCGTATCCCCGACTTTGGTATCATGTACATCTTTAGCTCCGCTGATCAGATAGCCAACCTCGCCAGCCTGTAAAATATCGGTCGATACACGGTCTAATTTTAATATACCGATCTCATCCACTTCAAACTTTTTTTTAGATTGGAAAAATTTAATGTCATCATTTTTTCTAAAGGAGCCTTCAAAAACCCGGATATAAGTGATAACTCCACGATAAGAATCAAAAACGGAATCAAAAATCAAGGCCTGGGGAGGATTATCCAGGGATCCCTTGGGCGGAGGAACATATTTTACGATACCTTCCAGAATTTCGCTAATGCCCTGGCCTGTTTTAGCACTGGCCAGGTAGATTTCATCTTCACGACAACCAATCAACTGAATGATCTGGCTTTTTACGGCATTGACCTGGGCGCTGGGTAGATCAATCTTATTGATCACCGGGACAACATGCAGGTTATTTTCGATAGCTTGGTACAGATTGCTAAGAGTTTGTGCTTCAACTCCTTGTGAAGCATCCACTACTAGGATCGCACCTTCACAGGCGGCCAAACTGCGAGATACTTCATAGGAAAAATCGACATGACCCGGTGTGTCGATAAGATTAAAAATATATTCCTTCCCATCCGTGCACTCATAAAGCATCTGAATGGCGTGGGATTTTATAGTAATCCCTCTTTCCCTTTCTAGGTCCATATTATCCAGTACCTGGTTCACCAAATCTTTGGCCGGAATAGTACGGGTAATTTCCAGCATGCGATCGGCTAAAGTAGACTTACCGTGATCAATATGGGCAATTATGCAGAAATTCCTGATTCTGTCGATACTCATGTTTAAAATATTTTATGATAGAATTCAAATTTACATAATGAAATGGGCTTTATCAATAAATCTAAATTTCTATAAAATGAGCTTAGGGGGATGTTGTAACATTGTAATTGTGCTTGACTTTGAATAAATTTAATATATATTAAAAAATTTTTAGGACTATTCCGCTTGAAAAATCATCTTAAATCTGCCCCTAGCCTTGATTCGCTTAAGAATCATCCGCATTTGCCAGTACATATCGGGATAATCATGGACGGTAATGGCCGCTGGGCAAAAAAGCGGGGATTACCCCGTATCGTTGGTCATAGGGCCGGGATTGAGTCGGTACGTAAAGTGGTTGAAGCCTGTGGTGAAGTGGGTATTAAAGTCTTGACTTTATATACGTTCTCCCGCGAAAATTGGAAACGTCCACCCGTCGAAGTCTCTGCATTGATGAAACTACTGGTTACTACCTTACATCGGGAACTGGCAGAATTAATGTCTAAAAATGTTAAAATTATTGCCATAGGTTGCTTGGATGATCTGCCTGTCGATACCAAAGAGATTCTGCTCAAGGCCATTGCTAAAACAGCTCATAATACGGGACTAATCCTGAACCTGGCTTTAAGTTATGGCAGCCGGCGTGAAATCAGGGATGCCGTGAGTAGCATAGCTCAAAAAGTAAAAGAAAAAAAGATCAGGGTAGAAGAAATCGACGAATCAATGATAGCGCAGCATCTGCAAACATACGGATTGCCGGATCCTGATCTGATCATCAGAACCAGTGGTGAATACAGAATAAGTAACTTTCTGTTATGGCAGATTGCCTATGCTGAGATTTTTGTATCAAATACCCTGTGGCCTGATTTCGGAAAAGAAGATTTATTTGGCGCGATTCAGGATTATTTGAATCGGGAACGCCGATTTGGGATGGTCACTGAACAGATCCGACCGCACTAACCAATCCGATAATAATTCAACCCTTATGAATATACTTAAATAATTCTCATATATTTTTCTGAATAAATGATATCTGGATTGGTTGTAAATATAATAGAATGAAAAAAACAGATCGCTATACCGCTACGCTGGGTAAGTTATATGACTTGCAAAGATTTTCGGTTAAAATGGAACTGGATAAAATTACCCGCCTATGTCAATATA
>CAYSHN010000409.1:0-3915 GCA_964430815.1 uncultured Calditrichota bacterium
CCCAGATTTATGTGAAAGAATGTATCCTAATAGTCCAACTCCAATATTTGAATATTCATATTGAGAGCCAATTTCACGTATAAGTTTAAATTTTGATAAAAAATTATAAGCTTGTTCGATCGTATAATCAGCATATGGATTATCTGGATTTGCTGGGGAAAGATTGTCGGGACGTTGTGAAAGTCCAGACGTATGAGTGGCTAAATCATATAAAGTTATTTCTTTACCATTAAAAATTGGTGTTTTTACAGTATCGGGAAAAAACTTTGATATGGGGTCGTTCAAATTAAGTTCTCCACTTTTTACCATATCAGCTAATAAAAAGCAAGTGAATAGCTTAGTAATTGAACCTATTCCGTATAAAGTGTTCTCATCAGGTTTTTTTCCAGATCCTTTTTCTAACTCTCCATATGAAAATATGTCTCTACCAGTTTCATTGATAATACCAATAATTACACTGGAGCTTTTCCCGTTATCGACTATTCGTTTAATGTATTCCTTAACATTGCTATTGGTTGTATCGTCTTGTCCGAAGATTGAATGTGAAACTAGTGATATGATGAAAATAAGGGTAGCAATTTTAAAAAAGAATTTTGCCATATCATGGTTATCTTTAATGTGGGTTAACTCGTTTACTTACTCTATAAGTAATTCGTGCGTTCTAACGACCGAAAGTCACTGGCTCGCCTCAGGCGGGTCCAGTGGACTGCGGTGTTAGACGCAATGTAAAGATTCCCTTTTCTAACTTATTTAAATGTTAATGATTATCAATCAACATCCCGTCAGGGATGAAATATTTCTAGATCGAAAAATCTCCCTAAATTTTTTGTAGTCCCGTCAGGGACGACATATTTCGTGCCTGACGGCACTCTACATAAATTAGGGTGACATTGTTTTTCTACAAATATTTTGTCCCTGGCGGGACAATCCAATTAATTTTAATTCTAACGTTCCGCATGAGCGGCCGAGCGACAGCGAGGTCCGGCGCCTGCGTTAGCAGGAGCGAACTCCATGCGGTTGTTAGGTGTATGATATTAATTGTCACTTGTGTCTATTGAATAACCTAAATTGCGTCAGCGTCCTAGCACCCCAAAAAAATGTCACAATCAAGGCTATGACGATAGTTGTTAAAGCAAGTACACGTGGGTCATAAAACGATGGAATACCAGTGTTTTGACTAACTGGCCACAGATAATAATAACTACCAAATGCAGGATGGAGGAGAGCCATCGCGAACAAGCTTCTTCCTGCGTTGTTGTATATCCAAACGAAAATTACTCGGCTTGCAACAACGTATACCCACTGCCAAGCGCACCACTCCAGTGACCAACCGGAAAAATACCATACTGGGGCATGAAACGAAGCCCAAATAATTCCAACAATAACGGCTCCGTATAGTGCACCCAATTTATCTTGTAGCGGATCAATTAAATAACCTGTCCATCCTAGCTCCTCGAAATATACTCCAAAGATCATTAAGAAATAGGCGACAGGCACAACCCATGTGAAAGTTGGTGATGGCGGCTGTTGTCCGGACAAGACGGCCACTTCATACATAATAAAAATGATGAACGGCCAAACCGTAAAAATCGGCAGATACCAAAGCTTATTCTTTGTTCGCGAATAATCAAGACAGCGTTTTATTATCGCCTTTACGCCTTCTTTGCCGGACTTCCGAAATACTAGAATTAAAGTAGTTATGGTGGGAGTTGTGCTCCACAAGGCATTGAGCATTTGAAAATTGGGAATTACACCGGCGTTTGCTAAAGCGACCTGAAGCCAAAACGGAATTGAGAGTAACAATTCCAAAAGGCAAAATTGCCAAAGGAATTTTTTCAGTAACTCATCGTGACTCATAGCAATTTATACACCTAACATATAATTAAGTGGAATAAGTACACCTTTTTAACATTTAAAAATATAATTGAAATTAAAAAGAAACATTAAATCGTTTTTTGTAAACATACTGTATCTATTATCCTTATACCATGTTAAAAGAAAGCCTTAAGACGTGTTATAACACTCCATTAGTCTATACTTTAATGTGTAAAAGAATCGGGTATAATTATTACTCTGATTCAAAATATTGCTGAAGGTGATATACTTCTAACTATATAAATATAATCATAGCATCGACCATGTCCAAAGAAATATTACTGGGCCTTCATAGCAGTCTTGGCCTTGGTTCCTTTGACCGTAAAGGACGTCCAGCGAACACCGCCCTGTTCCCACTCTTGTCTCCCTGAGATGGTCATTCGGTCAGCACTGAAGATCCACGTAATGCGCCATGTTACGACCTTTCCATCAGAGAACGTTGATATCCCAGTTTCGATCAACGTACTGTCACCAAATGTCGCGGTTCCGGTCCACGTCTCGCCGGTACTCGAGAATCCCGAAAAGGTATGGATACTCCTGACGGCATCGTACGAGAGAATCTCCAGCCAGTGCTGCTCCGGGCCCTTGCCCTTCCAGGTGGTGGTAAACTCTACGAAGAAGCCTTCGAGGATCCAGCGCCCCTGGGAGCGCCAATCAACCTTGTACTCAGGCTCAGTCGGATTGTCTTTCGCCGTCCCCACCAGCGTCCAGTCCCCGACCCAAAGTTCCCAATGCTTAAGTTCTGGTGCAATCTTCGGCGCCCCAGCCTGGGCCTCAGCGACACCCACGAGAAAGAAGAGCATAACGCCTATGGCTGTGGCAACTCTATTCATAAGGTTCTCCTTGTTGATAGGAAGGTGTTATTGTTCACTCTTTTGAATCCGACTAATGCTCAGCTTCACCCGCTGCCGGGTCTGCAAGACTCCTGCCACTTACAAATGCCTATTTAGGCGAATAACATTTGATAAACCAAGCTGCAGCCAATCTGGTGTAAACCGTTTTTACAGTGCCCGTGCCCCTGCATTTTTTTAATCAGGGAAATATTTCAGCTCGGCATAAGGGATTAATTTGCCTTCTTTAAAAAGTACCTTTTCCCCTTTCTTCCCAATTTTAATCGGCGCTGCGCAGCACTCATATTGCATACTGGGCCAGTACATCACTTCGATTTTAACCAGATACTCACCCGGTTTTACCTTTATCCCTTGCGAGTCTTTTAAGTCCCAGACATAGATATGCTGCCCTAAATTAATACTCGCTCCGGTAACGCCGTCCACATCTTTAAATTGGGAAGATTCCGACCATTTTAATAAATTTGCCTGCTTTTCCCTGGCAAAACCGCTGAATCCCGAGACGTAGACTGTTTTAACGAATTTACCGTTATAATCTTCAATCCATACAGCAGTCTGCGGCGGCAATTCGTCGCCGAAACCTAACAGAAAATCTATGACTATAAACGGTTTTTTGTATTTTGTTTCATCAAAATGTTGAATGGCCGGTCGCATGCTTTCCAGGGCA
Source organism: uncultured Calditrichota bacterium (assembly GCA_964430815.1). Classification (GTDB taxonomy): domain Bacteria; phylum Calditrichota; class Calditrichia; order JAJRVZ01; family JAJRVZ01; genus CAVZSQ01. Next base: position 3,391 of record CAYSHN010000409.1, read on the forward strand.
AGTTTGGAAGCATGCGTCGATGAATAATCGCCAATTACCTCTATCCAGCTGGTTGTTGCCTTTTTCTGATAGGCGATACCAAGCCAGTAGATTGCTTCCGCTTTCAGCTCTTCTGCGGCATTACTGTTCTTTACCAGATTCAGATCAGCCATAGCCTGTTCCAGCTTATCGACAAAGAACGGCATCAGCACACCAATCCTGCCGCGGATCAGTTTTAATTCCAGGTCATCCGGGGCAATTTGTACCGCTTTATCTGCTACCTTTACCATTTCAAAGGCAAGATTGGTACGAAAATTTGTATCGTCATAAATTCTTTTATCATACCCTTGATCGGCAATTTCACCAATGCTTTGAATAAGCAATTTGTACGCTTCCACTTTGGTAGAATCGCTATGAATCGCTTTGCGTAATACCTCGGCAGCTTTTTCATAATTTCCCACATCCAGGTGTGCTTTACCTAATACTATTAGCAATTCTGCATTATCCGGTTCCTTACTTAAAGCCTGGTTGAATTCATCAATGGTT
>CAYSHN010000410.1:0-3913 GCA_964430815.1 uncultured Calditrichota bacterium
CTGGTTACTTCCCAACATTTCCGGTCTGTTCTGACCTTTTTTCCAATAGAGATAATATTTTATTTTTTCCGTGATTTTATCTTTTAGTTTCTGGATACATACCCCATTCTCGTCACAATCATGCTCTTCTAATTCAGCACCACATATCTGGCATACGACATTCTTTATTTTCTCCTCTACCATCTCGCGCGCAAGCATGCGATAAGAGAGATTGCCATAATACCGGACGCTCGATTTTCCCGCTTCCCTGCACGAGTGAGATGAAATATAGTATGCCACTTCGTGAACCTGAACTTCTTTCCCAAGGTATCTCTTTTTCTTATAGCCTGCCCCATTCATCCTTTCTGAATATTTCGTTGTATATTCAAGATACCCTGTGGCTATGGCATGAAAATGCGGTCCGGATTCTATATAATTCTCGATTGCTCCTATTCCAAGTACATCATCATGCGCCATTTTCCAGAATCCAATTCTACCATCAAGCCCATGCGCACGCCTATACCGACGTAAAAACGGTTTGATTTCTTTTTTTATCCTATATGGATGATACCATACGACAGCAGATACCGCACCCATTTCTTTTAATAACCGTTTGGAATCCCTGAAAGCCTCTCCGCAGCCGGAGTACGGCCGGCCACTCCGAGGCTCCGGCCAGAAAACAAGATGGTATGGTTGTTCCTGCCTCCAGACTGTTTTGAAACCCTGAATCCTCTCTGTTACCCTGTCAGCAAGCCGGGAAACGAATTTTATGTAGCACACTGGGCAACCTGGTTCATTACATCTGATATGCCGGAATGATGAATCATGCATGCTATTTTGCGAGCATATTATTTTCCGGTAAATCATGCCACAATCATCTTGTGTTGGCGTTTCTAATTCTCCCCAAATATGACCACATTCTTTTAAAAGAGTTCCATAAGGTTTTAGATTAATAGGTGGTACATAAGCAGGATACACGCTACCAGAATCTTTGATTTTCTGAGCGTTTTTCCATTGATCAAATGTTACATATTTTCCATCAAGCCAGATATTTGATGGTTGAATTTCCCCCCCATTGGCCACCAGCCCCCCCAAGGGGGCGGGGCCAGTTGGGACAGCCCCCCCACTACTAAGAGCCGGGCCGGGCTGCGGCTCTGTGTTGGGTAAACATTTTATAGTTAACAAATCAATAATGGTAATTGTTTATTCCTCCTGCCTGAGAACTTTGGACGGGTTGACAGGCACTTTTTTTTTAATTTCACAATGTCATTACGTAAGTTGTTTTATCATTTGTATAAAAATAGTTTGCCTTAGGGGATTCTACAATTATATTTTTTCCGGGACCTCCATCCAGATCGGGGTACGTAGTTTTCCCACCCCATCTGGAGTACAATAGATCGGTTCATTTATTCGATCATCCGGTCTGATCAACGTGCAGGCCCGGCCTTCGCTGCATTGCAGACAAATATAGGTCTTCATCATTCGGGATCAGCCAGGCTGAGATATTTTCCTTTCTCACCTTTGACTTCAACAACTTCAACGGTGATCTCTTCTTTGAAAATTGGTCCATCCATACCAACAGACTTTTTCATATTTTCGAGCTGATGAACGATGGCTTTGCCGGTGTACCAATATTTATGAAATGCCTTGGTCTTCGGATCATAGCCGTTTATGCGCGCTACCCCATCCTTATACTTGCCGGATGGAACAAGCACATATCCGGTTATTACAAACAGACCGCATTTTAGCGGGTCTCGATCCGTTTCCTGTTCTTGGACAGGCTGGGTTTCGGAAAATTTCTTCATGGTTTAAACCTTCCCGGATATTTCATATACCCTGAGAATATGATCAAATGTCTCTGCCTGCGTCCGGTCTTGTGGACGACTTACTCTAATGCGGTTGAATTTTTCATACGCATCTTGACTGATGTTTATGCTTCTGGTCATTAATTCCTCCTGCCCATTTAATTGGGCATTTAATACAACGTTTTAATTTAATTTAAACATTTCGGTTTAAAAAAGGAATAATCATTTCTTTGGTCTTTTTGGTTTTGGTCTTTTACAACCCTTTCCCCATTCGAGTTTCAAAGTATCACCTCCCTAAATTAATTGCCACCAAGCATAACCGCCAAGGTTATCGAATCGTCCAAGAACTTTTGTGTCTTCTGCTTTAGTTTCGATTGGAACCTGGAAGAGAATAAATCCATCCCACGCGTTTGATCTTCCTGCGCGCAGGTAATAAGATTGTATTGCTTCTTCCCGTCCTGCTGGCTGAACCCGCAAATACCCATAAGGCATAATTCTTTCTTTATTTTGGTAATCGAATACTTCTTCAAGTTCTTTTATTCTCAGTTCTTTTGCATATCCAGTATCGGGCGCATAAAGATTCTGGCCGACTTGTACCCGGAAATGGTCTTCTTCCATTCCCCACATGCGCGGATCGCTCTGATCTTCCATCCACATATTGACATAGACAAAAAGGAATTTGTTTCCTACTTTCGGGGCTTCAACAAAATATTGCGCCCAACTGACTGACCACCAATGATAAACGGTTTCAAACCTATGACCATATACAGTGACGTGAACGGTCATGTCTTTTAGACCGCTGGCATTTGCATGATGCCAGGATAACCAGCCACCTTCAGAATACCCCCCGAACAATTCCAATAATTCTTCATTCGATGCAGTTACAATCGCTACTGGTGTCGGTACTGGTGTTGGTGTGGGTTTTGGTGTTGGCGGGGCCGTAGTTGGCGTTGGGGTGGCTGTATAATCACGATATGCGCGTTTTGCGGCTGTGACGCATCCGGCACTCAATACTATTGCCAGTATTACAACCGCCACATAGGTTTTAATCTTGTCCATAATGGTATGTGAAATAAATATACACAATGCCGGCAACAAGCCCGCAAACGAATCCTATCCCCAGACCGATCAGCAAAATCTGCTGGGAATGAGCATTGATCAGATTAAACAACTGCTGCTGTTCCTCAGGTGTCATGCAGATGTTTCGCACGTCGTTTATGTTTCCAAAATAATCTGTTACATTCATTTCGGTTCACTTCCTTTTACTCCTCTTATCCAGTTTCCCACCCTTTCGAAGATGCTGGGTTTTTGTTCTTCAAACTGTCCCTGCATTGGCGTTCCCGTCAAGATATATTTCGGTTTCATCATATATTGCCAGAAAGAATCAAAGTATTTTCCATCGACGTTGACGGATAACGCAGCAACTTTATTGTAAACTGCAATCCGCAAACTCGAATCATATCCTGTCGGGTTTTCTTTTGTGTGGTTTAATGCCTGCCAGATGCCGGAATAGACTATGAATTTCTTTGAGATGATAGCCGGCGTTCCGAGCCGCTTGACCATCTCTGTTGCCATTGCGGCTGATGCCAGTTCTGCATCGAGCTGATCGGGACGAAACCCGGAGATCCCCCCAAGGTCTTTGACCGACTTGTTAATAGGCCGCTGTGGTTCTTCGGTCATGCGATCAGCTCATCATCTTTGTGAGCATTGGCCCCAAGATAAACGCACCAAGACCAATGCCGATCAGAAGCCCGATAACCATTTGTTTTAAACTTTTGTTTAAATCAAGTGCATCTGAAATATCATCGACCATTGCGGCTTTGCCTATGACGTCTTCGAGGTTAACATGATTCGCTTTACCTACATAGAGGTCCTGTGTTTGCCCGGCTTCTGACAGAACATAACCGGGCTGGCTGATCCCTTTGACATCAATGATAGTGACCAGACCTTTGCCCGGTATCTTTTCCCATCCTTTGACATCCCAGGGATCGATCAGTGAGTTTGCCCGTTCTTTGACGGTCATTATCCGGACGGTACCGACTTTTCCATCTTCATCTAGGTCAAGCGGTTTGAGGCAGAGAATACCCCGCCCTAAGAGTTTGAACTTTATTCTATCGATTGTTTTCATT
>CAYSHN010000411.1:0-3908 GCA_964430815.1 uncultured Calditrichota bacterium
CCGAAGCTACATAAAAATTACCGTTTTCGTCAAAACCGGTGCATAATGGACAAATACCAATATGGTCGCGGGCAACCAAGTATGTATTTTTGGTAATATCATAAAGCACAAACGCAAAAATTCCATTTAGTTCATCAATAAAATCAACACCTTTTTCTTTATAGAGCGGAATAATAACTTCGCAGTCCGACCTGGTTTGAAATTCATAGGGGATGTTCAATTTGGCTTCCAGCTCCTTATGATTATAAATTTCACCGTTTACTGCTAAAGCAACCGTACGGTCTTTATCAATTAAAGGTTGAGCACCGCTTTCCACATCCACTATGGATAACCGCTCATGAACCAGGATCGCATTCTCCGCAACATAAATACCAGACCAATCCGGACCGCGATGTCTCTGCAACCGTGACATTTTCAAAGCTTGCTTGCGCAAACCTTTAAGTTTCGAATTAAAATTAAAAATTCCCAGGACAGAACACATTTCGATCAAACTCCTCGATAAGTCTTTAGTATTTCTATATATCTATAATCTATTTCAACAATAAAAATACAAGGATACATTTCCATTCAATTATTAATTTATTTTATTCTGGACTTTTCTTTGACCATGACAGGTTTTGCAACTCGTATCCAGGGGTTTAAAGAACACATATTTTCGTTCATTTTCCATTATTAACAAATGGCATTGGTTGCAGGGCACAGTCTGATGAGCGCCCTGCAGGGGGAATCGTGAATCACGATTATGTTCGAAGACCAGCTTTTGCCAGCTTTCGGGCGTATGACATCGCTGGCAAAGTATGTGTCCGGAGGCATCCGCATTGAACTGCCCCATGTGTATATCCTGATGGCAGTCGTTACATTGCTGCGAAACCGGGGTGAATAAGATCTTTTCCACTAACTTACCTGTTAATATTGATTGGTGACACCGACTGCAGGCTAAAGAAAGATGCTTTCCGGTTAGAGTAAAACTGGTTTGCTGGTGGTCAAATTCTACCATTTTCCAACCGGCAAGGGAATGACAATATTCACAGCTCTGCCGTCCGGTGCGGGAAGATATTTTATCCAAATAAATATCGACAGTGCCCTGATGAATATCCAGATGGCAGGATGGACAGGTCGTTGACTCGAATTTGAATTGTATCGACTGATCACCGCTATCATTTATTATTTTTTTATGACACAGGTTGCAGGGAACAGCCAGATGCGCTCCGGCCAGTGGATAAGCGGTTTGCCGGTGGTCGTCAACTGTAAAATTTGCCGGACTGAATCCTGTCACCGTATGACATTCCTCGCAGGCACCCTGCTGATCCCGGTGGACAAATTGCCCCTGGTGAAAATCACGGTGACAGTCAGTACAACGGGTATAGCGGGGTATCTTTAATGGATTGCCGGGCAGATGGCATTGTTTACAGGATAGTAAGGCATGACGGCCATGCAGGGCAAAATTCGTACGATCATGATTAAATTCGGTCAGGGTTACATTTTTCCAACCGCCAGTCGTATGACATTTCTCACAAGTGGTTCCAAATTTAGTCTGGTGGACATCGGGATGACAACGGTTACACGTATCATATTCTAGACCAGCAAACTTGAGAAAATCGATATCGCCGCTATCTTTATTATCCTGCATGCGCTGATGGCATTTTTCACAGGAGAGTTGTTGGTGTATACCGGTAAGTGGGAAATGTGTGCGGGTGTGATCAAAATCCGTCACAGGTTTCCAGCCGGTCATATTATGACATTGCAAGCATTCCTGCTGTAGTTGTCCCCGGTGTTCATCACGGTGACAGGAAAGGCATTTCCGTGTCAAACCCAGAAAAGTACGATCAGGATCTATCTTTTGTTGCCGGAGCTGGTCAAGGTTCTTCATGTACCTGCCCGTATGACAGGAACGGCACTCCAGTAACGCATGTTTACCTTGAAGTTGATAACTGGTCAATTGATGGTCGAATTTGTCCTGGCCGTTGGGCCAGAAAATAAGGGTGGCTGTACGTCCCTGGTGTTCGATATGACAGTTTCCACAAGGTTTATATTCCGGTCTGGAATGCAGACCCTGATTTTTTTTAATCCGGTCAGCCAATATTGCGTGGCAATTAAGGCAGTTCTGTGGATTTAGCTGCTGGCCCTTTTCATGGCAGCGGGTGCAATTTTGAATCCCTTCCAAATCGGCATGACCCCGCTGCAATTCCCCGGGTGATAATTGTGCCCATGCACCGGGAACGTGCAGCACCACCAGCAATACTATCCACCCGATAGCGTATCCTGCTCCTGGAAAATTAATGATCCGGTTTAGAAAATCCATCGATATCCCAACCATAATGCGATTCCAATATGGACTATCATTATGATATACATGATAAAAGCAAACGGTTTATGAAATACATGCCAGTAATGAAACAATTGATGTATTTTATTCCATAAAATAATCCGGCGATTGATTTGCGCTTTTTGTTTAAGCAGCTCCAACAATTCAGCAATGTTTTTGGCCGGCAGATGGTGTCGTTGTATTAGTACTTTTTTTAATCCTCTACTTTTCAAAAAACGTCGCAGATCACCGCCGAGTAAATCTAGTAGCAAAAATCCTGTACTCTGATTCCTGGTTTTAGTGTATATAAATTCCGTTTCGATGCTTTGAATCTCCTGGTCGGTTAATTCAAATCCTTGCTGAAGTTGGATCGTAAGGTTTTTATTTAACACTTCCACTTCCTGCAGTGAAAGTTCATTTCCCATGATATTGCGCGGGATCTGCAGATAGAGATAGCGGCCTAAAACACCGCTAAGTGCCACGGCAATCATAGCCCAGAAGGCAACGGCCACCAGACCATTTAACTTCAAAGTGCTGTGCAGAATGATAAACAGCGGACCGCATATACCAAAAAAAATATGAACATTCAGCCAATAACTCAGCGGTCCCATACTGCGCATGATACTCCAGCGTTTGCGCAGTGAATAAAAGAGTAACAGGACCAACATCAGTGAACCCATGATGCCCAGACCGTGACTGCGCAGACCCCCGGGTTTAAGAATCTTGAATAACTCATGCTGGGGACGTTCACTCAAAGGAGTAAGATAAAAACTGATACCCGTAATTAAAAAATAGCCAAAGCACAATAGTGCTATCGTATAAAGGATTCTCAATGGCCATACGAAATACCGCTGCCCTGTTTGATGGATTGCAGGAGCCATATTGCCCATTCCCTCTTTGATTTTCCCAGGCAAAATGATTTTTTAGATAGAATATTACAGAATATAATTCCAGATCGCCTGTATTCAAAATACAAGATTAATAAAAATAAAGCCAAGACAGACTCCAGCTCAATTGACAAAAGAGTAATACCTGCTATGAAATTGAAATAGTCTGACTACTAATCTGTGTATCCCCAACTATAAAAAATCTGAATTTTATTAATAAAAGTTAATCAAAATTAATGACACAATAACTCATATTTTTAGTTTATTTTATATATTTTTTAACAATAAAGAAATATTTTTCATTCCCTCTTGGTTTATAATTAGAAATCAAACAAGGAGGAAAAAATGATTCAAGTACGCGATATATTCCAGGTGCAATTTGGCCGGGCTAAAGAAGCAGTCAACCTGTGGAAGGAAGGACTAAGCCTGGAACGAAAAATGGGTGGTGGTCTCATGCGTTCCTCGCGCATATTAACAGATTTAGTAGGTCCCACATATTACACACTGGTCCTGGAATCTACCTATGATTCACTAACCGATTTCGAAGAAAGTGCTAAGTCCGCCATGTCCAATCCGGAATGGCGAAACTGGTACCAGAAAGTTTTGCCTTTAACTCTGAACGGACACCGTGAAATTTTTAATGTAGTCGAATAACCGTTCGTGCCCGGTTCTACTGTTTAAGTGCAGTTTTCTGCTGCTTCATTATTTTATATATT
>CAYSHN010000412.1:0-3904 GCA_964430815.1 uncultured Calditrichota bacterium
GGCCCATTCCAATAAATCATTTTTGCGATTATCATGAGCAATCAGTGCAATATGTTTCACCTGGGCAATTAATTTTGTCTTTACTTTCATTATTCTCCTGTATCAATTAATTTGTTTGTTCAACAAGTTGACTATCTATTTTAATTCAAAAATTTATTAAAAGCCAATAACAGATACAATGAGCTAAACCAGCGGGGAAAATAAACATTTAAGATCAGGACTTTTTTATCATTATTTTCACAGGTAAATTCAATGGAACCGAAAAATATACGGGGGAGATCAACATGGGTACCTATCGCACTCTTGGCAAAAGCGGATTAAAAGTATCGGAAATTGGACTGGGTTGCTGGGCTATCGGCGGTCCGTCCTTCAGTGATGATGGTTTTCCCAATGGCTGGGGGGGAAATAATGATGAAGAATCATTAAGGGGCTTACATCGTGCTTATGAATTTGGTATTAACCACTGGGATACGGCCGATGTATACGGACGAGGTCATTCGGAACGATTAATCGGCAAAGTATTCAAAGAAGGAGTAAAAAGAGAACAGATCATCCTGGCTACAAAAATTGGTTGGTTCAAAGGAACAGCTGCTCAGGCTTTCGATCCTTTGCACATCCGTCATCAACTGGAGCAGAGTCTGAAAAATCTGCAGACCGATTATGTAGATATCTACTATTTTCATAATCCATTCTTTGGAGATAATAATATTTATCTTGAGCAAGCTGTCGCTGAAGTGCAGCGGTTAAAACAGGAAGGGAAAATACGGGTGGTGGGGCAATCAGCTTATGATTTTGATAAGTTTGTTGAACTGGTGCCAATCACCAAGGCCGAGGTGCTACAATTACCATACAATGCCCTGAAAAGTCCATTTGATAAACCGGAAAAAAATATTTTTAAGTGGGCTGACAGTCATAATCTTGGTATGGTGCTATTTGGAACATATGCCAAAGGTTTGTTGCTGGATAAGTATGATCCACAGAATCCACCACAATTTGAACGGGGGGATATCCGTAATAATTATGATGACTTCAAAATTGAATTTATTAAACGTTTAAAGCCGGCTTTGCAGAAGATAAAAAAACGCTTTGGAGAAGACCTGCAAACCCTGGCCCTGGTTTGTAACCAGTTTGCTCTCAGTAAATCCCGTAATGCTGTTGTCATACCAGGATTCAAAAATATACGTCAAATGGAAATGAATGCCGCGACCATGGGCAAACATTTGCAGCCCAACGAGATTGAATTTATTACTGAAGTGTTTAGCGAATTCAAGAGTATTTAATCTCTGCGATAAGGTAATTACTTTTACTTTGTATCGATCGTTATTGTCTGATGTGGGATGGTCAGAGCTACTCAAGTAATTGCTGAGAAAATTCTTGCATTTCAATCCCCACAGGCAATAAATTGCATAAAATATTACAGGACATAATTCAGATAAATGAGCAAATCTAACGAAATTGTATTAAAAGGTATTTCGGTCTCTGAAGGATTAGCGCTGGGCAGTATTTGCCTGTATCGTACCGAATTGGATGATGTGCAGGATGTCATTCTGGAGCCGGAACAGATTGCTGAAGAACTCGACCGTTATGCCACTGCCTTAAATGAAGTTGGTGAGCAGTTTATTGAGAAACAGGATCGGATCGCCCGCAGTGTAGGTTCAAAACACGCCGAAATATATGAAGCATATCGATTAATCTTAGAAGATCCAATTTTTCAAAAAGAAATTCCTGAAGCTATTCAACAAACCCATCAGAATGCCGAAGGGGTAATCCGTAAAAAATTGAATTATCTCGAAAAACAATTCAGTAATATTCAGGATGAATATTTGCGAGAACGTATATATGATATCCGTGGTGTTTCCCGTCGTCTAATTTATTCCTTGATGCAAGCCGACAGCCATTGCGATTTTGATAGTTATACTGAAAATATTCTGATGGCCCGGGAATTGACACCGGTTGATTCGATCTACTTTTTGCATAAATCATTAAAGGGCATTGCCACAGAATATGGAGGCAAAACGAGTCATGCTGCTATCCTGGCTCACTCCCTGGAAATCGCAGCTGTGGTGGGTGTAACCGACCTGATGAAGAGTTTGCAAGGGGTAGAGAAAGCAGCCATTGATGGATATGAAGGGAAAATAATTCTTAATCCGGATCGGGATACTGAGAAATATTTTAAAGAGCAAATTAGTATATGGGAAGAACGTAAAAAACGATTAGAGAGTTTAATTAATATTCCGGTTTATGTTTTCTCCGGGGAAAAAGTAAAATTAATGGCCAATATTAATGATGATCATGAATTAGAGCTGGCCCAAAAATATCAGGCCGATGGAGTAGGCCTGTTTCGCACCGAACTTCCATTCATCGCCAAGCAACGATTTCTAACGCAAGAAGAACAAGTCGATTTATATAAAAAAATATTGACGGCATTCCCTCAAAAACCGGTCATCATCAGGTTGCTGGATATGGGTGGAGATAAATTCCTGCCTTTCGCCGATAAATATCACGAAGCCAATCCATTCTTAGGCTGGCGTTCTATCCGTATTCTCTTGCAGGAAAAAGAACTTCTGTTGACTCAATTACGCGCTTTATACAAAAGTGCTGAATTGGGGAAGTTAAAAATCATGATTCCTATGATCTCCAGCCTGGAAGAAATTCTGGCTGTCAAAGAAGCCATCCATCTGGTGCAGAGTGAATTAAAAATGACCGATAAAAAAATCCCCCTTGGTATTATGGTAGAAGTTCCCTCAGCAGCCGTTGATATTGAAAAACTGCTGAAAGTGGTGGATTTTGCCAGCGTGGGTACTAATGATCTGATCCAGTATACCCTGGCAGTAGACAGAGCCAACGATAAAGTGGCGCCCTATTATCAACCCCTTAACAGTGCTGTGCTGTTGCTGATTGAACAGGTAGCCAAGGCCGGTAAAAAACTGGGCAAGGAAATATCTATCTGTGGAGAAATGGCCAGTGAACCACTCTATGTTCCGCTACTGCTGGCCTTAGGTTTGCGTAATTTGAGCATGCACCCGGTTGCTTTACCACGGGTCAAAAATATAATCGTTAAAACTCCGGATCGTATCATTAAACATCTCACCCGAAATTATCGGCAGTTCGATAAAACTGCCGAACTGGCTCAATATTTAGAGGCCAATTTGAAAAAGATTGAAGAAAATGACAGTGGAGAAATAAAAGATTAAAATCTTCTGCTGACCTGCATATTCTGGTAGAGATAGTTATTTGCGATTGATATTTTATTGTGTCAGAATAGGAAGAAACAGGCTAAAATCAAAGGTGGCCTTTTTTATCAAGGAGTTTAAGTATGTTTAAATCTGCTTTGCTGCGCTGGTTTATCAATGCCATGGCCATGGCCGTAACTAGTCTGATTATCCCCGGAATAATATTTAACCGCTTCAGAGATCTGTTAATTGCCTCCGCCCTATTCGGCATCCTGAATATTTCTATTAAACCTATATTAATTATTCTCACTCTGCCGATTAATATTCTGACTCTGGGACTCTTCACGATTATTATTAATGCGGCCATTTTGGGTTTAACCGCATCGCTGTTGCCCGGTTTCGTCATCTATGGATTCTGGCCGGCCCTGGGCGGTGCGATCATAATAAGTGTTGTGAGTATTGTATTGAATATGCTTTTAATAAATACAAAATAAAATTGGTCTAGTATTTCGATATGAATCATGTTCTGATTACCGGTGCCTCGACCGGTATTGGTTATGAGTGCTTAAAAGATCTGGTCAAACTTGGCTACCATGTGTTTGGTAGCGTACGCCGCAGAGAAGACGCCGAAAAGATACAGAAAGATTTTGGTTCGGCCTGCACACCTTTAGTTTTTGATGTCACTAATATTCAGCAGATTACCACGGCAGTACCGATTGTCACCGGCAAGG
>CAYSHN010000413.1:0-2268 GCA_964430815.1 uncultured Calditrichota bacterium
CTGTTCCAGTAAGCGAGACCCTGAGATCTGCTGAGGTATATTCACAAATGGTACTGGTTCCCGAAATGGTTGCCGTGGGTGTGTCGTAGTAAATTACTTTGCCAGTGCCTGAAACGCAACCGCTTCTTATCTGGTCCGATACGGCAGTAAGGGTATAAATGCCATCGCCGACGACTTGTAATGCGTAATTCAATTGCGTTATTTTATTGATGGTTTTTGCACTTGTACCATTGCGCATATAGGTAATGGTAAAAGGCCCTGTACCGGTCAGCTGAACATTCAGAACCGCCGTATCACCCGGGCAAGTGGTGTCAATCCCTGAAATAGTGGCTTTTGGAGAAAGAATATAATTCAATCTTGCTGTTCCAAAACCAGTTACAGTATCACCTGTGCAATATTTATCATAAAGGTTTGATATTTTGTAAGTACCCTGTTTTTTTGCATTGAAAACAAAAGGATTCTGCGTTACATTGGTATAGGCAGTATCTTCATTATTCCTATGCAATACGAATCCCCAAGGTGAGGTACCTGTAAAATTAATGGTCATCGGGGCTGATGAAATACCATCCTGACAAATCTGTGTGGTGCCAGTGAGCTTAGCTGTTGCAGCCGGGTAATAAGAAATCACTGCAGAACCGGATACAGAACCTGAGGTATAATTTGTATCGGAGACTGACAGAAGCGTATAGATACCATCTCCCGTGGCATTGAAGACATAAGGAGAGCTTGTTATGTACCTGACAGTGGTTTCTTCTGATCCACCGGAATAAACACGTCGGTAACGGATACTCCAGGTTGACTCTCCGGTTAAACTAACAGTTATTTTAGCTTTTGCGCCATTGCTGCATATTGTGGTGGTGCCCGAGATAACGGCGGTCGGAGGAAAACTTCCAACAGGTCCAATCCATCCCGAGGATGCAGCGGCACCTGGCGTAGATCCTGAAGTAGCAGATGGTATAACGACAAACCGGATATACATACCATCATCCTGTCGCCTGAGTTTGTATATCGTATCGTTGGCCAGGGGAATGAGAGTCCCTGTGCCCGTCGGAGTGGAAGACCGGTACCACTGATAACTATGTTTTCCGGCTGTATTGTTTTCAAGGTCGCTATAAGTAAATCTTCCGTAAATATAACCGCTAACCCTCAGATTGGGAGCATAAATATTTACATTGCTGGCAACCGGCGCTGCATTTACATAATAGAACGCACTTTTGACCGGATTTCCCAATAATCCCATGTTGTCTCTTGGCGTAACCTCAAAACAAATTGAATTACCACCGTCAGCCAACACAGGATAATAAGTGATGGCTGAAACACTGTCAATCCACAGGGTATCTCCGGCAGGAAGTTTCCGGTACCATTTATAAATATGGGTTCCCTGCGAGAAATTACCCGTTTCAGGATCCGTATAGGTAAAAGTTCCGGTGTTTAATGTTCCAATTCTGTTGTTTGAGCGGATTATAGTAACATCTGTTGCAACCGGGGGATCGTTTACAGGAGTAATGGTAATGTAAATAGTTTTTGAATCAGTTCCGCCTGCATTATCGTTCGAGCTTATGATTACCGATGCGCTGCCGTTATAATTCAATGTGTTTTTAAAAAATGCATTATTCAATGCAGTATTAATGTTGGTGAGTGTTACCGAGATGGTTAATGCCGGGGTTCCGTTGCCGGTTACGGAAAGTCCTGTTATTCCTGACAGGGTGAAAGTCCCGTTTGTTACGGCAATGGTCATGGATTGGTTATCGTTCTCAATATCGCTGACGGAGATCAGGTTGCTATATGCGGCACCAAACACCAGGTTGGCATCTTCAGCAATGCTTTGGGTGACGGGAGCGGTAATGACCGGGGCATCGTTGCCTGGGATTATAGTAATAGTAATCGTTTCGGCATCGGATCCTCCATGGCTGTCGTTTGTGGCAATGGCTACCGAGGCGCTGCCGTTGTAATTCAGCGTACCCGTGAAAAACGCACTGTTCAATGCAGCATTAATGTTGAGGAGAGGCCCTGAGAGGGTTACATTCCCGGTTCCGTCGCCGGTCACCGAAAGCCCTGCAGTGGTTGAAAGTGTAAAGGTACCATGGTTGACGGTAATGGTAACAGACTGGTTATCGTTGTCAGGGTCAGCAATTGAGATCAGGTTACTGCCGGCGGCATTGAATACCAGGCTGGCATCTTCAGCAATGCTTTGGGTGACGGGAGCGGTAATAACCGGGGCATCGTTGCCTGGGATTATAGTAATAGTAATCGTTTCGGCATCGGATC
>CAYSHN010000413.1:2368-3856 GCA_964430815.1 uncultured Calditrichota bacterium
ATTGAGATCAGGTTACTGCCGGCGGCATTGAATACCAGGCTGGCATCTTCAGCAACACTTTGTGCACTTGGAACGGTAAGCACCGGAGCATCGTTCACGGCTGTCAGTGTATATGATGCATCATCCTCGGCATAAGCCCCATAAGGATCAGTAGCCCTGAATGTAATGCTTTCGCTTCCGTTCCAGTTCACGTTTGTTGCAACAATGGTAGCGACATGTGTCGCAGGATTAATGGTTATCAATAGATTCGAGTTACCACTGTATGTCCAGGTAATTGAGTCGTCCGGATCCTGCGGATCATAAACATACCCGTCAAGGTCCAGGGTAAATGAACTTCCCTCGGAATCAGAGTCGTCGGGAATATCTGTGACCACGGGTGTGGCAAGATTATAGGTTTCCAGCGCTTTATTCCAGACAGAACCTATCTTGGAATATCCTGTTGAAGCCGGATGAAGCGAATCAATCATATCTCCTCCATAGGTCTGATAGAGGTAATTGATACCGGCTCCTGTTTCCATGTTGACCAGGATGATGCTGTCATTTGGCCGTGAAGCCACCAATGCATCAAGCAGTGTATTATAATACGATGTTGGTGCATGATTGCCGTCCGGATTCGTTCCAGCCCGGTTTATTATCCGTGCCAGAAAAACCGGGACGGTTTTTCCCAAGAATGTTTCATAAGCATCAATTTCATTGAGCATATCCTCAACATCACCGGCGAAACTGACGGCTGAATCGTTGTTATTGAGACCGTTAGTGCCTATGTGCAGCATAATGACATCAGGACTGTAATATTCAAGGTAATTCTGACTGCAGGAAAGTAATTCACAGATAACCGGATCGTAATGATAATTTAAACCTGTTTGAAGAAGAGTTATGAGTTGCTTGGTCGTAATGCCTGGAAATCCTGCATGGTTGGTATAATCGGGAGGAGTAGTGGGAAGACAACTGGATCCGCCGCTCTCACTTCCAACGAAATCAAAAGTATAGCCGGCTGCAAGCAATTCCTGGTAAAGCTGGCACCGGTAAGAAATTCGTTCGCTTGAGTCTCTTGTATCGCCTGAATAGGTGTCGTAGGTGATCGAATTGCCCAACGGCATTATCTTCAGGGGTGTTTGTGGGTAAGCCTGAACGGTAATGAGGAAAAACAGGAGAAGGAAGGCTTTGATTTGTCTGTATAAAAACGGCAGGGTTTCTTTCATGATAGGGAGAATTATAGGTTGGAATAATCAATACATGACAATGAAGCCTCCATTATATATTAACTAGTAAAGATACAAAATATGAATAAAATAAGTAATATCAGAACTCTATGATAGAATTCTTACAATCGAATTTAGTAATTGTATTATACTATAAAACCTCATCCTGAAGTCCTCAGCGTACCGTTAAGGTACGCTAAAAAAGATGGGGATTTTATATTAACCGAAGAACTTACGATATACCACGGAGGCAAACTACCTGGAGATCACCAGCTTCTGCAGTCCG
>CAYSHN010000414.1:0-3853 GCA_964430815.1 uncultured Calditrichota bacterium
ATCACTGGTCAGTTTTTCTGCAAATTGGCGGGGCTGGCTGAGACGGTCATACTTACCAGACTCCAATTGTTGTTTCAGCAAGTTGGAACATTTTTGTGCCGTATCTTCAAAAATATAATTTTTTATGAGCAGGATACCAATTTCATTGACTATCTGCTGCCGCTCCTGTAAGGATAATTTGGTAGTAATATCCTGTCCGGGCAGAGGGTGGCAGGACCATAAATTGAACAGAATACCGACAATTGGTAGAATATTCGTTCGCTTAAAATTTACTATCATGATTGCACCTGATAATAAAACGGATTATCGCTTACATTTTAATTAAATGGAATCAATATGGCAATAGAACAATGGTCAGGTGTGGTATTATATTAAGGGCGACTCAAGAGTTGCACCTGCAAACAAAAAAATATTGGGCAATTTGACAAGATATATCCACTGGCAGAATATCAGCCAGTAGAAATCTCATTCGACAATTCGTCCACATCATCTTTTTGATGTGGAAAGTATTCTTTCAATTTTTCACCGGCTTTTCGTATACCTGCAATTACACCTGTGGTAAATTGGCCTTTGACAAAATTTTCCTGCATCTCTGCTTTAATATCTGTCCAGAAGCTTGCCGGCACCAGGCGGTTAATGCCTTTATCGCCGTAAATAGCAAACTGTTGATCCTGCACGGCCAGATAAATCAGGATCCCATTGCGCTGCCGGGTTCGGTGCATTTTTAATCTCCTGAACCACTTGATAGTTCGCGCTGAGACATTCCCTTTGCATTTAATTTCAAGATGTACGCGTATTTCCCCGGATGTCATCCGTTCGGCATCTTTAATGGCTTTTACAATCTGCTCTTTTTGTTTTTCGTCGAAAAAATCATTGAGGTTCATAGGAAGTTTTATCTCTTCTATTTTTCCTTTCACCACACACCCCGTCCCCCCTTCCGGCGAGGCCACCTCCGCCAGTGGGCGGATCCCTGTCTGACGCCAGGCAGGCGTCTACCGGCGTGACCTCTCAAGAGGGGATATCTTCTTATTCCGATCAATATAGATCCCGGGTCCTGTCTGTCGCCAGGTCTTCGACATGCCCAGGTTGACAGAATCTAGTTCATTACTCAGGGACTCAGGTACTTTTCTTTGTCCCTTCTTTTATTCTACCAACTACCACTGGCTCCCCCGCCGCCGGAACTCCCGCCGAATCCACCGCTAAATCCTCCTCCACCGGAACTCCCGCCACCAAATCCACCGCCGAATCCACCACCCGAACTTCCGCCACCTCCCCACCAGAATGGTCCATCATAGTATGATCTCCTCCCTTTTGAACCATAACCGACAGAGCGGCGTGTGCTTAGTATACTAGAAATGATAATAAAAATTATGATTAAAGCGAAAATCATACCAGGACTGAGAGTAAATCCTTCATTCCCCCCTCCGCTGATGGGAATTTGATATTTTCCTTCTACTGCCGGGATCAGGATGTCCAGTACTGCTTTTATCCCGGCATAGTAATTACCCTGTTTGAATTCAGGTGCGAGATAATCGCGGATCAGGGTTGCTGATTGTGCATCGGTTACCACATCTTCCAGGCCATAGCCTATCTCGAAGCGTACTTTTCGGTCATTGATGAATATGGATAGTAAAATACCATTATCCTGATCAGCTAATCCTGGTTTCCATTTATCGTAAAGTTTAACTGCAAAATCTTCCAGATAATAATTCTCAGGTAACTGCTTAAAAATGGCAACAAAAATCTGGTTAGATGATCGCTGTTGCAAATCTGCCAGCATCTGATCCAGTGTTGCTTGTTCAGTGCTGGACAAGACTCCGGCATAATCATTTACCCAGGAAGTTGGTTTATCCGGCAGGTCTGACGGTGATTGGGCCAGAGTTCCGGTGGTCATGATTATGACCACCAGTAATGAATATAATATTGATTTTGAAAGTGCTTTCATTTTTAACAGTTCAGGCGGTTAAATGAATTTTCCAGATTTTTAAATTAGAATTTTACCTGGGGGACTTTCTCACTGCCAGGTTCAGATTTAAAATACATTTTTTCTTTGAAGCCAAAAATTGCTCCAACGATATTGGCCGGAAATGTCCGCACGGCGACATTAAATTGTTGTACTGTTTCATTAAAACGACCGCGCTCCACGCTGATACGGTTTTCGGTACCTTCCAGCTGGGATTGCAGATCGGCAAAACGCTGATCGGCTTTTAGATTTGGATACGCTTCCACCACGGCCATCAAACGCTGCAGAGCCGATGATAGATCGCTCTGCACCTGTTGAAAACGGGCGAAGGCTTCGGGATTGTTCAATACCTCGGGACCAATATTGATCTGTCCGCCAACTTTAGAGCGGGCATCTGTGACCGCCTCCAGGGTTTCACGTTCATGCGCGGCATACCCTTTCACCACTTCCACCAGGTTGGGGATCAGGTCAGCCCTGCGCTGATAGACGTTTTCCACTTGCGCCCACTTTTGGTTGACTCCTTCTTCCAGGGCTACAAAATTATTATAATTTCGTTTGAAGAATGAATAGCCAAAAATAACAAGAATAACCAGAACAACTATTAGGATAATCGTTCCTTTTTTCATTTTTCCTCCATTAAGTTTATAATTCATTGCTAAATGATGAACACCTGTCCGGAGTTAAAATATTCCATAATCAAAATACCATTATGGATTATTAAATTAGTATTGATCCTGCTTATAATCAAAATAATTAATTATCTAGATTTTATATTTTTTTATTCAAAAATCAAAGTATATTTTCATAAATAGTCCACTTTTATAGTTGGGAAATAAATCGATAAAATGACTTCATTAAGTTTAAATACCCAGGACCCTATCGTCGTCATTACCAGCTTGGCTACAGAATACACCGGGATCGGCGCAACTATAAAAAAGAAATCGAATAAATTAAACCGGATTTCTATATGTATAATTCTCATACTGTTGTTGTTAAATGGATGTAAAAATACTGAGCCGGAATGGCAAATAAAAAATACTCCATTACTGACTGAGTGGGGAAAGGATATTTCAGTGCAGAATGTATTACCCGAGTATCCCCGTCCACAAATGGTGCGTCGGGATTGGATGAACTTAAATGGTCTGTGGGATTTAAATCTGAGTAGACAGGAAGATTCGTTGCTCGTAGATGTTGATTGGAATAAAAAAATTCTGGTACCGTTCCCGGTCGAATCAGCCTTGTCTGGAGTGATGGAAAAAGCAGAATATCTCTGGTATCGCCGGTATTTTAATCTCCCGCAAAAATGGCATAATAAAAATGTTTTACTTCATTTTGGAGCGGTGGATTGGGAAGCCGTGCTATTTATTAACGGAAAGCAGGTAGGAATTCATCAGGGCGGGTATGATGCCTTCAGTTTTGACATTACTGATTATCTGTCCAGGGATGATCGGCAGGAATTGGTGGTCAGGGTATTTGATCCCACCGATCGTGGAGTAATTGCCCGGGGAAAACAGGTTGATAAACCCGGTGGTATATTCTATACCTCAAGCACTGGCATCTGGCAGACCGTCTGGCTGGAACCTGTTCCGCCGCAGGCATACATACGTAATTTCCGGTTAATTCCGGATATAAAGGAAAAAGCGGTTTTAATTAATGTGGAGATATTCAATTCCTCTGCCGTTGATGCGGTTAACCTTTTTGCCAGCGGGGGTGGAAAGATCCTTGGCCGGGCCGAAGGTCTTCCCGGAACAGATATCGTCCTTCAAGTTATGCCAGCGCAGATCTGGACCCCACAGAATCCGGTTTTGTATGATTTGGAGATTGAATTGTTATCCGCTAATAAGGTAGTTGACAAAATAGATTCATACTTTGGACTGCGCAAAATCAGTA
>CAYSHN010000415.1:0-3838 GCA_964430815.1 uncultured Calditrichota bacterium
TTGGCCAGTATCATAGCAAACTGGGCCATCTGTAAGGGGGTAGTTAATAACTCACCCTGACCGATGGCCAAGTTAGCCAGATTCCCTTTGGTCCATCCGATCCGGCCATAGCGCTTATTGAAAAATTCTGGAGTCGGTACAAGACCTTTGGCTTCATTAGGCAGATCGATACCAGTGGTCTGACCGAATAAAAACATTTGTGAATATTTAGACCAGACATCCAAACCAATTTTAAGTCCTAACTGATAGAAGAATACATTACAGGAACTACGGATTGCCTGCGGAAGACTGATACGTCCATGACCTTTAGCATTCCAACATTTGATTACCTTATTGCCTAAGCGGAAATATCCGGGACAGTATGCACTCCATTCGGTAGTAATTATATTTTCCTGTAGGGCGGCAATCGCTGCAACCAGTTTATAAGTTGAACCGGGAGGATAAGTGCTCTGGGTGACCCGGTTGAAAAGAGGATGAGCAGGATCGCTTTGTAACTGATTCCAAACCGGGGGAGATATTTTACCAGCCATATCCCGTGGATCAAAATCAGGTTTGGATACAAAGGCCAATATCTTACCATTGCGAGGATCGATAGCAATAATGGCACCACGTTTATCCACCATCAGGGACTCGGCAAATTGCTGGAATGAGTAATCCAGAGTCAGATAGATATCCATCCCGGGAATAGATTCGATATTCCGTGCAGAATTAATCATACCCAGGTCACGTCCCTCCGCATCAACCCCAACAAAATTTACACCCTTCACACCTCGTAAATTTGTATCATAGACGAGTTCCAGGCCGGATTTACCGATCATTTCGCCTGGCTCAAAATCACTTCTACTCTGTGCTTCTTTGGGAGAAACTTCACCCACATAACCAAAGATATGTGGTGAGAAGACACCGTCCGGGTAAAAACGCTTACTTTCTACTTCCACCAGGACACCTGGTAAATCATAGCGATCTTCTTCCAATTTAATCAACGCTTGATAATCGACATCGTGTTCGATAATTACCGGTCGGAAACTATTACGTGCTTTTATTTTTTCATTTATATTCTGTAGCGGCATCTCTAATATTTCGGATAACGATACCCGCGTCTCATTGGAAAACTGCCGTGGAATCGCTGAAACCATAAAAGAGGGGCGATTATCAACCAGGATCCGGCCAGTGCGGTCCCGGATCGTACCGCGCACCGGGTATTGCGTCAATTCCCGTACGCTATTTTCCATAGCGATACGATTATATTTTTCCCTACTGGCAATCTGAATATTAAAGAACCCATAGGATAGCAGAATAAAAGCTATAAGTGCGAAGGCATTGAAAATCAGTTTTTTCTGTCGAATCTGTTGACGGGTGATCTCGGTCATGATTTATTTTTCTTCCAAACTTGTTCTGAAAAAGATGGAAAGAACCAGACCCAGGATGAAAGTATAGACCGTATTAGGGAAAACGCGACTGTAAATAAGATGTCCATAAGTCGCTTCGGATTTATACTGATAAACCAGGTAAAAGATCAATCCATGAGCCAGGATCAACAGCAAGGCTGCCACCATTCTCGCATTAAAAGCCAGTTTAAATTGTTTAACTTGTCCGGCGCCAAATCCAATTAAACAATTAGCCAGCGAAGTCATACCAATCGGGATAGGACTCACGGAATCCTGAAATATACCTACGATAAAACCTGTAACTGTTCCGGGAACGGCGCCGTAGTATAGACCAATGTAAATGATCAGCAATAAAATTAAATCGGGTTTCCAGATACTGATTTCTATCATCGGTACAAAATATAACTGCAGGATAAAAGCGACCAGACTGAGCAACAGGATGTGCCAAAAGCTGTATTTTTTTTCAAGGGGCATTACCAGGAACCTCCTTGACAATAAACACCTCTTCCAGACGATTAAAGTTTACAGCAGGTTGGACTACGATATCCTGGAATAGTCCTTCCTTTTCTTTGGAAACTTCGATGACCACACCGATTTTGATATTAGCGGGGAAAATTTTGCTATAACCGGAGGTGAGTACAACGTCTCCGGCCAGAATATCAATAGTTTTTGCAACATACAGTAATTTCAGGTTAACTCCACCATCCCAGGCAATCACGCCAAGTTCACGGTTACGCTGGATCTGGCCGCTGATCCTGCTATTGCGGTCAAGTAATATCTGGCAAATGGAATTGTAATCATCAACCTGTACAATCTGACCTACCAATCCATCGGCAGTCAACACGGCATCCCTCTTTTTGATATTACGTCGCAGACCTTCATTTAAGATAAGTCCGTTGAATATTTGATGGGGATTGAATCCGATAACTTCAGCAGCAACTAACTGAAAAGTCGAACGTTTTTTAAATTCCAATAATTTACGTAAGCGAATATTTTCAAGAAACGCATCCTGCAATTGTGTGTTTTTATTGGCCAGATCCATGTTCTGGCGCCGTAAGCGGATCAATTCATCTTTCAGGTCAAAATAAGAGTCGATTTTAAAGAAGTAACCACTAAGCAATCCAACACTATTATAAACCATATAGCGAAAAGGATTGCCTAGATCACGATCCGAAAAAATGATTAAGAAAAAGGAGAGAAACAGACAGATAGCCAGTATGAGTGCATCACGAAATCCCCCAATGAAGTTAAAAAATTTAATCAAGCTACTTCACTCATGCGCTTAAGAATTTAACATCCCTGCAGAATACCTTCGACCTTTCTGACAGCCGGAGAATTAAGGCAGATGGCTCTGGACTCAGGTGCGTCGTTGTTTCAGCAACACTTTTTCATATAACTCAAAATTTTCAAGAATTTTCCCGCATCCGCGCACCACACAAGTCAGGGGATCTTCAGCTATGTGTATCGGTAGCGAAGTATCTTCCCGCATCCGCGCATCAAAATTTTTTAATAGCGCTCCACCACCAGTCAAAACAATACCGCGGTCCAGAATATCTGAAGCAAGTTCGGGGGGTGTACGTTCCAGGGATAATTTTACTGCTTCAATAATGGTTTGGATGCACTCATCCAGGGCTTCGCGTATTTCGACCGAGGTTATTTCAATGGTCTTAGGTATACCATCCACGAGGTCCCGTCCTTTTACTTCAGTTTTTATTTCTTCGATCAGGGGCATGGCAGAGCCGATGGTGCATTTTATCATTTCGGCAGTCTTTTCCCCGATCAGCAGATTATAATTCTTTTTAAAGAACTGCATGATAGCCTGGTTCATTTCATCACCAGCGACGCGAATCGATGCATGTTCCACAATCCCGTTCAGCGAAATCACGGCAATCTCGGAAGTCCCGCCGCCAACATCGACAATCATATTTCCGATCGGGGCACTGATATCGAGACCAACACCGATAGCTGAGGCCATGGCCTCGGCTACCAGATGAACTTCACGTGCTCCGGCACGTTCAGCCGAATCCCGCACGGCCCGTTTTTCAACTTCGGTGATGCCGGAAGGAACATCGATGACAATACGGCCGATGAACATCCGGTTGATATTGGCTTTCTTGATTAGTTCACGGATCATGATTTCAGTGGCTTCAAAATCAGCAATTACTCCATCTTTCAGCGGACGAATGGTGACAATGTTTTTATGAGTCCGTCCCAGCATCTCCCGTGCTTCATTTCCGATAGCCACAACTTTATCGGTATCCCCTTCCAAAGCAATAATCGAAGGTTCATTGACTACGATTCCTTTACCTGTGACATAAATCAGGGAATTAGCAGTTCCCAGATCAATACCGAGATCAGTTGATAACAGGTTGAGAAATTTAAAAGCCATAATTTTATTCTCCGCGATATATATAGTTTAGTGTTTAAAATGTCGCATACCGGTAAAAACC
>CAYSHN010000416.1:0-3830 GCA_964430815.1 uncultured Calditrichota bacterium
CGCCTGATTTTGGACGGGATCTCGAACGAAATTCCAAACCAGAATTACAGCTGCTGGTCGACGGATTGGATGGGAATTCAGCCGGAGTTGCTTTAGGATACGCCCAGGGAATTATATACGGATGGGCCGAAACCTATATGCAGACTCTCCTGGTTAGACCGGTCGGAATAAATACACATCAGATTGTAATGCAGGAGCGGGTGTGGTACAACCTTAATTTGGACAATTCTCAGTATATGATCCCGGGCATCGTGGTGGTGTTGATTAGCATCATATCCCTGATGCTGGCCGGGGTTAACCTGGTCAGAGAAAAAGAATTGGGCACGCTGGAACAGTTAATGGTCACACCCCTGAAACGGTACCAATTATTGCTGGGCAAGATAATACCATTCCTGATTTTGACCTTTATTGAGATGGTGGTGGTGATGACCGCTGCCCAATTAATATTTGCAGTAAAGGTACAGGGCAGTTATTTGTTATTAGGATTCCTCGCCTTCCTATTTTTATTTACCACACTGGGAATTGGTATTTTCGTCTCGACCATTACCACCACACAGCAACAAGCCATGTTTGTTGCCTGGTTTATGATGGTATTTATGCTGCTGATGAGCGGATTTTTCATTCCCATTGAAAACATGCCACCATTTTTACAGAAGATTACCTATTTAAATCCCATGCGCTATTTTTTATCCATTCTGCGGGATATCTTTCAAAAAGGTTCCAGTCTGCGTTACATGTTAAGTGATGTTATACCTATGACCATCTATGGTCTATTTATTTTTATCATCAGTGTAATGAAATTTCATAAACGTATTGCTTGAACTTGTATCGTCCCGGGGCTGTCCCAAAAGTGTCATTCTGACGAGCCCCGATTTACCTGCGTGGCGCCGTTCCTGCGGCAGGCAGGACAGATAGGTCGGGGTGAGGAAGAATCTTTTTTTCGATCGAAAAAAGATTCTTCAGAATGACACATTGGTACTTTTAAGACACCCTAGCCATTTTTTACAGTTTAGCTTTTTTTTGTCTGCTAAGAATATTAAAATATGTACCCGGTACACATAAACATATATGCATATAAGCAGAGAAAAACTATAAACATGACATCGACTATACTTCCGCAGGGCGAAGCCCTGCGCCGGGCGGTAAAATGGATATCCGCGCAACTCCAACAAAACGCCAATGCTAATAAAATGCAAATAGTTGGGGAAGCGGTTTTTCGGTTTAATTTATCTCCAAAAGATGCGGAATTTTTATATCAGCTGTACAGCAAAAAAACTGAGTAATATTTAATGTCCTGCCCTGCTGATCAAACCCCATAAGTTTTTATTTATTAATTCATTATCTCTGTTTCAATCCGGTCAAATTTATTTAATTTTTAAGTAAAGTTTTTGCTGCTTTAGTGCGAAAATAACTATATAACATCGCTGTTCTTTGCTGATTAATCCAGGTGAATTTTACTCAAATTCAGGTTTCAGACTTCTTCGACAGCAGAATAGAAACCGAGGTACAAATTATCTCGATCTGATTAATTTGTCCGTCAGACAACAAATCTGACTGGTGAATGTTTCTAGTAGTACAATTGATTAAACTTTCATTTTAATTTATGGCTAAAGTTACAATCGGTTCTATTATTGACCACTACCAGATTCTGGAACAAATTGGTAAAGGTGGCATGGGGGTTGTTTACAAAGCCCTCAACGTCAATCTGGAAAAATTTGTAGCCATCAAAACCATTGCTCTGGGCCTGACCACTGAAGACATTTTTACCAGCCGTTTTCGCACCGAAGCACGTGCTCTGGCCAGATTAGAGAATCCTCATATCGTTCATATTTATGACATGCGCGCCGATGATAACCAATGGTTTATTGTAATGGAGTATGTGGAAGGAATCACCCTGGCTGAAAAAATACGGCGGGATAGAATAATTCCCTGTCCCGAGGCCTTATCTATTTTCAGACAGATGCTTACAGCCATCGGCCATGCCCATCGCTTAGGGGTCATCCATCGGGATATCAAACCCAACAACATTATGATCACCACCGAAGGTGTGGTCAAAATAACCGACTTCGGTCTGGCTAAAGACCGTTATACCCGCAGCCTTACTCAACCGGTATCCACCGGTGGAACTCTTTACTATATGTCACCAGAGCAGGTCAAAGGACTATTATTTACTGATCATCGCAGTGACATTTATTCCCTGGGACTGACATTATATGAAATGCTGGCCGGTAAGATACCTTTCCGCAAAGGCGATACAGATTTCACCATTCGCGAAGCTATCGTTAAACGACAATTTCCACCTCCCTCTTTTTTCAATCCGCAATTATCCGACTCGCTGGATGCCCTGGTGATGAAATTAATCGCTAAAGATCCTAACGACCGCTATCAGGATATTGAGGAAATAAAACAGACACTGGATCAATTCACACAACCCGCCAGTCAGTCCAAAAGTATTACCAAACCAACCGAAGCTAAAACTATCCCCAGTAATTCTGATTCGATTTATACGGATGATTTGGCAGCAATCCTGCCCAGTCAATTCAATAACCAGGCCCGGACCAACCGATTGCTTGATGGCTTATCTAAATATCGCACATCGTTGTTACTGATCACGATCTGTTTGATTTCGGTCATTATCGGTATTTACAATTACCCAAAAATAATTTCCCTATTTTCCCTGGTATCAGCAGAAAATAAATATATGATCAGTCTTAACATTGTCAGCGAACCTGCTGCTGCTTCAGTTTTTATAAATGGCAAGGAAGTCGGCAGGAGTCCCGTTTTGCTCGATTCGATCAGCAATAATCATATTTTTATTTCTCTACAAAAAAACGATTATTGCCAGTTTGATACACTGCTTAACTTAGATGAGCTTAAAACCAATACCTTTAAAGCATCCCTATTGCCCATTACTCGCCCAGGCGTCAATATGGATAATGTTGAGGTCACCCGGTCGATTGACAAACAAACTGTTGCCATCCGTGAATCTCACCAGCAAAGGCTGAGTGGTGCTAAACCTGAAATCAAAAGTCATGATCCTCTTCCAGAATCATCAGGATTGCTGGAGATTACCTCCACACCTGCTGGTGCCGAGATCTGGATTGATAATGTACAAATTCAGGGAGCGCATACACCCTGGATATTGAATTCATGTCCAGTAGGTAAGCATCAATTGACAATAAAAAAACCGGGTTATGCAGATTTAACAGCAGAAACCAAAGTGGAATCCAACATGCGGCAATCATTTAATGCTGAATTAATCATCCGCTTCGGCTCGCTCAATGTTCAGGTTTCTCCATGGGGATCCATTTTTATTGACAATATCTTAAAAATGGAAAATACCAATATCAAATACAGAGAAAATATACCGGTGGGGCTGCATCAAGTGCGGGTTGTTCATCCCGTACTGGGTAAACTTGAGAAAATAATTCAGATTGAAGCAGATCGCAGTGAAGAAGTATTAATCAATTTTAATACGATTGTTAACATCCGGGTTACCGCTTTTGATCCTCAGGGTAAACCGGTATGGGCAGAAATTATTGTAGACGATAAAAATACCGGTGAACTGACCCCTAAAGAGATTGGTCTGCACATTGGTTACCATACCGTCGCTGCACAGAAAGATGGATATATTCTGGTGAATGGCGAAAAAGAGATCATGATTGAAAATTCCCTTGAGGAACCGTTGAAATTTATTCTCAGGAAAATAATGTAATATCTGTCAGAAATTAATGTTCTGAATTAATTGAAACCGGAAACGAATGAACCAGGTTTAATTATTACCAGTGCAAAGATATATGTTGAAAAAACTGATTATTTTTATTAATTAT
>CAYSHN010000417.1:0-3828 GCA_964430815.1 uncultured Calditrichota bacterium
TCAAATGAATCAGCAAATATTTCATATTCCTTCTCGGCCAGATTTAATTTATGTTCCTTTTCATAAATTTGGATCAGCAGCAGGCGGCCCTGTTTCTCATCGAGTTTAAGCAGTATGGTGGACTCCTTTTTTGCTTTTTGTAAATCTCCTCCTGCCAGGGTCGGAGCCTGAAGATAATAATATCCCAGGTAAACATGCCCGCCAATATGGGTAGAATCTAACTCAATGGTTTTTTCAAATTCTTTGCGAATGCGCGAAGCCAGGAAGACCTGTTTGAACATATTTGAATGCCGTATTTTCACACTAAGGGCTTGTCCCAACCAAAAGTGATAATCAGCCACCTGAGCATTGATAGCAATCGCCTTTTCACAGCATTCAACAGCATTCTCATAAATATCCAATTTTAGATAACACCGACCCAAATAATTATAGGCTGCGGCATCATTCCCGTTCTCTTTTACTTTTTCTTTAAAAAAATCCTTTGCTTCCTGGTATTTTCCTTCATTCAGCAATTGAATACCCGTATCTAAATTATTACCGGCAAATAAATGACTGTAGCCGGCCAAAGTTATGCATAATAGCATAGATCGTATGTAATTCATTTTGATACTCATGGTTAAAGTGAAAATATTTTGATTTATTTTATTACGCTGATCAATTGATCGAATTGAATGATAGCGGACATCCCAAATTACGGATGCCATATCGATACTTAAAAACCTGAAATTTATGTCATCCGGATCTTTTAATCAATTCTCTTTACAGTATATTTAAATAAACTGATGTCCATTTCCTCAAAATTATTAAGGGCATCCTCGGTCACATCCTGGCCATTCTTAGTAATAGATAATAATTTATCTTTTTTAACTATATACACTATCTTCTTATCCTTGATGTACAGTTCATTATCCGTTTTTCTAAATAACTTACCTTGGATAATTTGATTGTCTTTAAGATTAAATTGATAAAGGTCTGTCCTAATATTTTTTAATATATTTTCTTTAATGGTTGCTGTTAATTGTGAAGCCTGTATGATATTCGATTTTAATGGTTTTTGATTGTCATATTTATTCAACAGATATTTGGTAATACTATCCGGGTTTGATTCGACATATATATCAACCGTTCCATCAGGATTTGCTTCGTCAGCTAATACACCAACTAAACCAAACATAGCCCCAGGGACTTTGTCTTTTGCTCCTTTCCAGTCAAGAGTAATATCACCCAGGTAATAAATAGAATCGGAATTATTTAAAGTAACCAGCGATTTCTCTTTGGGGATATTGTATCTGAAAGTTTGATAGGCCAATCTGGCAATGTAGCATTCACCAAGGGGAAGATGGGTTAATAAGATATGACTCGAATCTGCACGATAATTATATTTTCCCCAGTTTACTTCATTAAACAAAACAGAAGTTTTTTCGGTTACATCTGCACCGTTATAAAAAACATATATTTTACCAGTAACAATGGCCTGCCCTTCTTTCGATTCCAAATGCAGCAGGGATTTTCTTGAACTACAATTTGCTAAAAATCCCAGCAGGTAAAGTAAAATAAGACATTTGATGAGTATGGAAATTCTCATAACTAACCTCAATTTTATCTTAAATTATACTTAATTGAATGTAAGTCTATATTTTTTATAGTTATTGACCTGTTATTTCTGCAATTACTTCAATAAATTCAGGATTATTTAAATATTTTTGAAACGACGAATCCGATCTCGGATCCGGGATAACCTCACCTTTTAACATGTTTGCTCTATACAGAGATGCCTTTTTCAGATTTTGCAGACACATATCCAGATTATCCATTTCAGCAAAAGTACAGGCCAGGTTATAGTAAAACATGGGATAAACAGGATCCTTGGATAAGCCGAATTCAAATATTTCTCTGGCTTTTACCAGATCACCACTGATTCCATAAACCATTCCCAAATTATCAACTAACACATACCAGTAATCGGATTTTAAGGTAGGTTGTTTATTTTCCTGATCCAGTGCTTTTTGATACCACTTGATTGCTGTTTTATAATCCTTTTTAATATAAGCTGCACTCCCTTTTTGAAAATATTTTAATGTCGTCTGGGTCACCGAATCCTGTGCATCGCTATATTTTTCACTTTTACTTTTTGGAAGGAATTTGACGCAATTAATAAAATCATAAAATAAATTCTGCTCACCTTCTTTAAAATCAACCTTGGACAGGTGCAGATCTATCCAGTAATCGTCTTTAACATACATTGCATTCATATGTTGTTGATTCAGTTTCCTGCCAAGGAATTCAGGTACCAGATATTCTAACGAGGCATAATCAACAAATTCCTTTTTGACCATATTCACGGCATTTTCGTACATCAGTTTATAGTTATCTCGATAGGAAACTGGATCCTCAAATTCAATGGCCGGTTCAATAAAAAAAGATACATTTAAACCAGTCTTTTTATTAGTAAACATATGATAGACCGCGGTGCCCTGAGGGTTGCTTTTTTTAAGTTCCATCGAAAGATCGGTGCGGGGAAAAGACATGATCCAGTTAACATGAGTGGTTGTTAGTTCATAACGATCATTCTGTTTGGTCAGATATTTGGACGAAGAACAGGCAATAATAAAGATCATACATATGCAGAATAATTTTTTCATAATATTTTCTTCCTGGTTTAGAACCCGGTTTAAGAATTTTGCTAATTTAATCTCAAGCGTTCAGCTGCTATTATAGCTGATATATCATTCGATGTCTTTTGCCAGCAGCCACTTTTCGGCAGCTGTGACGGTCGGGAAAACGGCCACCGGTAAAGCCCGGTTGACTGCCACAGTTTCAGCAAAATGCATCATATTGTTCTTAGCGTTAATATCCACATAGGCAATGGCTTCCAGTTTGCCTATTGCTTCCCCGCTACCCTCTGCTGCGATCTGGAATACATCCAGAGTTTCCAAACGTGGTCCTTCAAGGCGTTCTTCAATTAGTACCCTGGAATAGTTGTGCGCCAAACATTCACAAAGCAGTTCTTTTAAATATAGAACTACATTCTCCCTGCTATTTTGACCGTTAACAATAACGTGCAGATAGGTGGGTTTCTTATTGATCGTTAATTTATAGGTCATTAATGATCCTCCTCTGAAGGATGGATTTTACCTAAATTATAAACCTACTTTTCTGGATCTACAAAATAATTAAAATTGCATCAACAAGTCTACTGACACTTTTCCGAAACCTCTTGTATTTATTATATTTAGTTAATATAAAACAAAATTGTTGTATGTTTAAAAACATAGCAAGTATTCAGATAATTCTGGATTTATATCATGATAATGGCAACAAAAAAAGGATTACTTGATAAATATAATTAAGGTATAAGTGATGTCCAATTAAAAATTATTCGATCTTTTCGGGGTTGTCATTTGGATGGATAACGTGACCTAAAGGTCACGGCTACCATTAATTCAGTACAAGGAAGAATCTCGTAACCTGAAGGTTATGGCTCCCATTTAATTGTTGCTTGAAAGCCCGCCTACAACCTCTACCTTTTTCCCTTTACTCTTTGTCTATTTATTAGCACTACTAAAATGTTAAAAATAATTTGTTTCTATTAATAGAAACATATATATTAGCAGTAAGATGCCTGGTAACAAAAACATAAATGAAATTTCCAAGATATTGGCGGGAATTAATGATGTGTCTCTGATCGAGGGTTTTTTAAAGGAGATTCTGACAAAATCGGAATTGAAAAATTTAGCGGCCAGGTGGGCTATTGTCAAATTACTGGCTACAGGTACGACCCAGCGGAAAATCGCCCTCTTCACCAGCCTTCTGACCTTGGTTTTTATC
>CAYSHN010000418.1:0-3827 GCA_964430815.1 uncultured Calditrichota bacterium
GATAGTGTGTTCATTCCATGGAAATTCAATAGTCTTCAATTCTGTTCCACGATTTAGAAAACAGATTGCCCATTGACCAGCGGATAATGGTTTGAACCAGATTTCAACCTTATCCTGTACTGAATATTTAAATCCCTGAATGCCAAGGGAATCCTGATCTATGCTGATCACATCCTTATTAGTCAGTATCTGCATGGTTTCCTGCGACATATTTTGCAGATCATTCCCGGCCATCAGTGGTGCAGCTAGTACACACCACATAGTAAAATGCGCCCGGTCTTCGTTCACCGACATGCCATTGCCCACTTCCATCATATCAGGATCGTTCCAGTGGTCCGGACCGGCGTGAACACGCAGGCCATTTTGCATATCCAGGATTTGCATCACACCCCATGATTTCCAGGTACCATGGTCGACCACACCATCAAAAATGGCACTGATATCACCGGTAGTACGCCAGAGATGACCAATATTTTTACCCCATTCCCACGGTTTAGCACTACCCCACTCACACATACTTAAAACAATCGGACGTTCGGCAGCGAACAGAGCATCGCGCATGGTTAAATAAGCACCTTCTGCTTTTAGTCCATCGGTATTACACCAGTCGTACTTTAGATAATCCACGCCCCATTCTGCATATTTCATGGCATCCTGATATTCGTAACCCCGTGAACCAGGCCGTCCAGCACAGGTTTTCCAACCGGCATCCGAGTATATACCAAATTTCAATCCTTTAGAGTGTATATAATCAGCTAAGGCTTTTATACCTGAAGGAAAACGTTCCGGATCGGGCTGAATAAATCCGAGATTATCACGTTTGCCATGCCAGCAATCATCAATTACGATGTATTGATATCCTGCCTCTTTCATGCCACTGCTGACCAATGCATCGGCGGTTTCACGGATGAGTTTTTCACTCACATCGCAGGAAAATTTATTCCAACTATTCCAGCCCATAGGCGGAGTCAGGGCCAGTCCGTTAAATTTTTGAGCGAATAACGGCAGGGTCAACATTAAAATGAATACACACGTCAATTTTTTCATGATTTTTTCCCCTATAACAGGTTATATTTTTTATTTGTGGAGACGCACGGCCGTGCGTCTATACATAATGATTCCGGATTATTTTGATCCGATTGCCATTTAATTAGATTGGTTTTAATATAATTACGAATGCGGTTTAATTCGTTTTCATCGCGGATAATATGTTCGTAATAATTACGTTGCCATAATTTTCCGCTGAATGATTTCCACCCTTGTTGTTTCACATTTCGAATATATTCATTGGACGTCATTGTTTTAAACCATTGAATAATTTCGTTTATTTTCGGGCGAACACAAAGGTTCGCCCCTACAGATTCATTGTTGTCATCCATCGTAGGGGCAGACCGGTGTGTCTGCCCCACATTGTGCCCCATATTTTGCCCCGTATTTTCATTAATAATTTGAATAATACAATGAAAATGATTGGGCATGATTACAAATTCATCCAATTCAATATTCGGATATTTATTTGTTAATTCATTATACCATTTGCCAACCATATGCGCAGCATCATTATGTACAATTTGCACGTTAATTATTTCCCCAAAGCAGTTTTCCCGATCCTGGGTACAAATGGTAATAAAATATGCACCGTTTTGGGAATAATCATATCCCTTCAAACGGATAGAACGCCGATGATGAAGATATGGGTCGTAATTCATTTAATTAGTAAATCCAGATTTTAATCATATCCGAACTGCAATATGTATCGACTGGTAATATTAAAATAAATTAAAAATCATTCTCGTTTGTTAATATAAAAACAATATAGAAATTCTAAACTATAGTGACAATTATATTTTCAATAACGTTGTAAAGATATTATCTGTACAACCCCCCAGTCTGTTCTAACCAGTCGGCTATTGCTTCAACCGCACTTGTGATGCAGTTATCCGAGATATCCAACGTTAGAACCGGTAAAATCGATTCTTGGACCAGTTTTTGCAGCAGTTCCTGTTCATGCAAAAATTTCTTCAGATCATTATACTGCCCCGGATTACCGGACACTTTAATCCGTTTCTCCCTGGCGGCGGCAAACGTTTCCGCCTGACGATTACACAAAACCAGTCGGAAACCAAGCGGCAGCAAGCGGTCTTCCAGCCATTTAAAATCATAGTTTTTTCCATATTCTAATAGTTGATACATGCGCGTGGACAGATGAAAGCGATCTACTATCCAGGAATAATATGGGAGTAATTCAAACAAATGCAGCCAGGTGCGATAAGTTTCCAGTGCCCGCTCTTCTTCGGCTGGTTCAAAATTGATCAATCCCCGGCCCCAGGGGAAATTAGTAAAAGCACACCATTCAGCTGAAATCAACGGTGAATGGTAACGATACTTACGCGGACCGACAATACGCGGGTGTTCGTTCAGGGCAAAAGCAATTTCAGTTTTAAAGGTAAGGCGGGTTCCTTCCAGTATAATCTTAGGACAAAGTTTTACCGACATATTGTTATCCTGATTATATATTCGATTTTTCAATGCACCGAAAGGCCAAAATTATACATTCTAATGAGTCCGCGCAATAAATCGATTTTCGATTTTTTACCAAGAATGGTATAAGTACCTTTTTTAAGTATTAATCCATTTTTATTTTTATATTTTTGCTTTAAGAGAAGAAACATACTCTGCGGAGTCTCGTACAAGTTTGTACTATTTGCAAAACCAATCATCATAATTAAATAAAAAGGTGAAATAAAACCTTAATGATCAGGGTTATCTATTAGCGTATGCATATATTTGGAAATATTCTATTCATATTTAACAGCTTACTAACATACTACAGGAGGATTTTGTATGCGTCATCATTTAGTTTCGTGGCGGGTGTTGTCTCTATTAATACTTCTGCCCGCTGTTCTTTTCAGTCAGGGGAATACGATGAGCGGAAATTTGCTGATTGATATTCCCTACCAGAAATTTGTTCTGGATAATGGGCTAACCGTGATCATACACGAAGATCATAAGGCACCCATCGTTGCGGTAAATGTCTGGTATCATGTAGGTTCTAAAAATGAAAAAGCGGGAAAAAGCGGTTTTGCACACCTTTTTGAACACCTGATGTTTAATGGCAGCGAGAATTTTAATCAGGATTATTTCCAGGCCATGGAGCGGGTCGGTGCTACCGATATGAATGGTACTACCAATGAGGATCGTACCAATTACTTTCAGAACGTACCCATCTCCGCATTTGAACTAGCTTTATGGATGGAATCGGATCGTATGGGACACCTGTTGGGAGCAGTCGACCAGGCTAAACTGGATGAACAACGTGGTGTGGTCCAGAATGAGAAGCGTCAGTATGATAACGAGCCGTATTCTATTTCTGAAGAATTAATCACCAAGGCCGTCTGGCCGGCTGGACACCCTTATGCCCACACCGTTATCGGTTCAATGGAAGATCTCACAGCCGCTTCTATGTCTGATGTGCAGGAATGGTTTCGTACTTATTATGGTCCAGCCAACTCGGTCCTGACCATTGCCGGTGATGTGCAACCCCAGGCTGCGCTGGAGCAGGTAAAAAAATATTTCGGTGACATTCCTTCCGGACCGCCGGTTGCCAGTTTTGATTCCTGGATTAACAAGCGTAGTGGTACTATTCGTCAACAGGCTCAGGATCGTGTCCCGCAGGCCAAACTATATCAGGTCTGGAATATCCCGGGTTGGGGTACTCCCGGAGCTAGCCATTTGGATCTGATTAGCGATATACTTTCTGTAGGCAAATGATTGCGCTCGTGTGAGGGGCTAGGGTGCGACGGGCAGAGTGGAACTAATGTTGCTGC
>CAYSHN010000419.1:0-3818 GCA_964430815.1 uncultured Calditrichota bacterium
CATCAGATAAGGGTCTTCACCATAGGTTTCCTGCCCCCGGCCCCAGCGCGGATCACGGAAAATATTAACATTGGGTGTCCACACCGAAAGGCTCAGGAAGCGCCTGTTTCCCTGCCCGGTTCTGACGGCCTCATTATACTTGGCTCTGGTTTCATCCGAAACCGCATTGAATATTCGGTAAACCAGTGCATCATCAAACGAGGCCGCCATGCCTATCGGTTCGGGGAAAACAGTGACGTTATCATTATTGGCCAGCCCATGCAAGGCTTCACTCCACCAGTTGAAATTTTTAATGCCCAGCCGGGGAATCGCATCTGATACATCGCACATCAATGCCGCTTTTTCTTCAAGCGTCAGCCTGGAGATTAAATCTTTCGTCCGCTCTGCGGAATTTAATTCAGGATTTTGATAGGGTAGTTGTTGTCCCAGTAAATTGATAGAAGCAGACAAAATCAAGATGATTGTGAATTTTTCTTTTAACTGATTTGATAGCCAGGATATCATTATGCGCATCCTCCTTTAACAGTAAAAATTGAAATCCTCGCGGCAAGCCGCCGGGCAGGCGCGCCCGGAAAGATTCATTTGCTAATTTCTGAATAGAAGTTGTGCGAATTCATGCAGGCTGCGCCGCCAGCTTTGCCACTCGTGCGCCGTGTTTGGAGAAACATAAAAATGGCTGTTAAGGCCTGCCTCTTTAAGGGCAATGCTGTTTTCTTTGGGATCGCCGCCCCAGCCACCTCTGGGATTTTCCAATTCACGGCTGCCAAAACTAACAAATACCAGTTTGACTTTTTCTTTGAATCCTGCCGTATTTTCGGCATCATCCCGACTAATACTGCCGCCGCTGAACAGGCCGATGTGGGAAAAAACGTCTAGATTCGCTAAGGTAATCAATCTGGTTTCAAAACCTCCCATGGAAAGCCCGGCCATAGCGCGATTGGGTTGATCGGTGAGCGTACGGAAGTTGGCATCAATGTACGGAATTAGTTCGTCAACGAGAAAGGTTTGAAAGGGCTTGATATCGAAATTTCTGAGTCCCCCGAATTTAACCTCATTCGTCATGCCGTAAGTCATTACAATGATAAAAGGTTTAGCTTTGCCCCTGGCAATCAGGTTATCCATAATGAGATTTGTTTTGCCCTGATCAGGCCAGCCGGTTTCATCTTCACCCCAGCCATGCTGCAGGTATAGTACAGGATAGCGTTTGGTCAGGTCCTGGCTATAGCCGGGCGGCGTGTACACAAAAGCTCTCCGTGTGCTGTCGGTGCTCTGCGAGTAGAACAATACCTGTCGAATCTGACCGTGTGGAACATTTTCGAGCGCATAAAAATCCTGGTCATGAGCCGGGATCTCGATACCGCTGCCCCGGCGCATGGCCCCATAGAAGTACAAGCTGTTAGGATCGGGAACTGCAGCCCCGTCTATCCATAACTGGTAATAATGGAAACCTTCATCCTGAGGATTCGAGTCACCAGTCCAGACGCCATTTTCATCCCTGGTCAAGTCGTATTTTACTGCGCTAATATCCAGTTGCACTCTCTTTGCTTCAGGCGCTGAAATTCTGGCACGCACCCGGCCTTCTGAATTAACCTGAGGATATTCTCTACCCGGTTGATTCGTAGAAGCTGGCTTGAAATCTTCCTTAATCGCTGATTGTGCTGTTTGCGCCAGGCACAACGAACCTGAAATAAGCAGCAGTATAATTGCTAATATATTTATAAACTGTTTCATAATTTTTTTCCTTCAGTCTTTGAATATTAATTTTGCGAATTCATGCATAGCCCGTCGCCAGCTTTGCCATTCATGGGCGGTGTTGGGAGAAATATAGAACTGGGTATTTATACCAATTTCCTTGAGCGCAGCAAGGGTTGCTTCAGGATCGTCGCCAAAACGGGTTTTACCATTTTCAAGTTCACGGCTGCCATAGCTGACAAACACAAGTTTGATCTTCTCTTTAAAGCCGCGGGCATTTTTAACGTCATCCGCACTGATAGTGCCGCCACTGAAAATGCCGGCACAGGAAAACATACCGGGATTAGCCAGGGTAATGATGCGGGTCTGCATACCGCCCATGGATAATCCGGCCATAGCCCGGTGCGGTTGATCGGCCAGGGTGCGATATTCGGCATCGATCATGGGAATAACGTCTTGCAGTAATAACTTCATGAAGCCTTCGGCCCAGCCTTTTGGAGGCCAGGTACCAGGAGCAGGACGCTCACCCGGCTTGGGGCGGGGGACATTTTCAGGCCAACGCCAGGTACCATTATCCATCACGATGATAAAAGGTCTGGCTTGGCCTTCGGCGATAAGGTTGTCCATGATGAGATTGACTTTACCCTGATTAGACCAGCCTGTCTCATCTTCGCCTCCACCATGTTGCAGGTACAAAACCGGATATCGAACACTGGTATTCTTATCATATTCGGGCGGTGTGTAGACAAAACAACGGCGCATGCTGCTATCAACTTTTGAGAAATAGGGAAGTTCGCGTACCTGACCGTGGGGAACATTCTTCAGGGCATAAAAATCCTGATCTTTGGCCGGGATTTCAATTCCGCTGCCCCAACGGCTGGCGCCATAAAAATACAAACTATTAGGATCAGGAACCGCAGCCCCATCGATCCAGAGCTGGTAGTAGTGAAATCCTTCATCCTGAGGATTCGAGTCGCCGGTCCATACACCACTTTCGTCCTTGATCAGATCGTATTTAACAGCGCTGATATCCAGCTGCACTCTCGTTGCCTCAGGTGCCGAAATTCTTGCACGCACCCGGCCTTGGGAATTAACCTGAGGAAAGTCTTTACCCGGTTGATTGGTGACAGCCGGTTTGAAGTCTTCCACTGCACCGGAATCGGCCAGGTTCATTTGCGCCAAACATATTCCGCATATTAACGGCATCAATAATAAAATAAAAGAATACCTGTACTTCATTTGATAACCTCCTTAATAATATTATTAAAGTCCTCTACCTATAAAAAGTAATCTGCATATTCTTCAATCAGATCCAGTCCACATGAATGCAGACCGAGTTGAATCCGCCATCATAGATCAAATCCATTATGTTCTTTGTGGTCAGGGGATTGCCCCAGGATGTCTCCTCGGGCAAAGTATCCAAAATGTTGCCAGGATTCCAGCCGGACATCATTTTATTTTTCAGTTTGCCCGGATGACAATCTCCGCAGCTTCCAGTCCCTCGGATTCTGCGGTAAGACGGATTGCACCACGTTCGCGTCTTGATTGAACCACGGCAAGACACCGACCGTGGAATGCCTTTCTCACACGGGCTTTGAAATATTCATGGCTAACAGGATTACCGTTATCCACCCCGGCAATAATTCCTGCACCTTTAATGTTAAATTTCACAAGGTTGTCGGCATGTGGGCAGACGCGGCCTTCCTGATCCACGATCTCGACTTTGACATACGAAAGATCCTTACCATCGGCACTGATTTCGGTGCGATCCGGCGTCAGCATCATTTTAGCCGGGGCACCCGCAGTCTGTACTTCATCCATACATACTGTCTTACCATTGTTCTTTGCCACAGCTTTTAGTGTTCCGGGAAAATAAGGAACATTCCATACAAGATGCAAATCTTCTGTGTCACTGAACTTCTTTTCGCCAAGAGATTTTCCATTTAAAAACAATTCCACCGACTCACAATTGCTGTAACACCAGACTGGTATATCCTGCCCCTCAAAATCTTGCCAGTTCCAGTGAGGAAGTATGTGAACCATTGGTTTGTCCGTCCACCGGCTCTGATAGAGGTAATAGCGGTCTTTTGGAAAACCGCATAAATCCACAATACCGAAATAAGAAC
>CAYSHN010000420.1:0-3815 GCA_964430815.1 uncultured Calditrichota bacterium
GTTTGTCCGGGAACATATCCATCCATGAACACATCGTCGGTGACCTCGATCAATATATAGAGCAGGTTTGTTGCCGATGACCAGACAATTTTATAGTGTCCGGAGTAATCGTCCGGTGTTACCGTGCCGCCATAGGGAATCCAGACCTGATCAATAGTTTGCCAGGGCAGATTCTGCCAGCAGGCGTCATTGCCTATTGCGTCTACAGTTGGAGGTGCGGATTTTACATCCGGAGCCAGCACCGGTTCATCCTGAACCTTGCCGTTTTTTGTATCCGCTGGAACATTACTAATAAAAAACAATGAGCTGATCAGTATTAAAAAAAGTTTTAGGTTTTGTTTAAGTTTCATTTGTTCCACCCTTCGTTGATATGGTTAACCGGTGCTTCTATCGATTTTTAGTATAGCCCGTGTTGAATTGATTTTATACTTAAATATATTGAATTTATTTTAACAGCACCATCTTTTTTGTATCAATGAACTTGCCCGCCTGTATAAAGAATGTATTAATATAAAAAGGTCAGCTGTGAATAACCGCAGCTGACCTTTTAAATAACAATAACTTTAATTTAATCTTACGAAAAACAATTCCGATCTGCCAGAATATCGTTTAGAGGTATTCCGTCCTCCATTATTTCGGAGCACCGGTGTTTCCCGGGTCCATCCGATATAGTTTCCATTGCTCTGATGGTGAAGTGTTTCCGCAGATCATATAAATATAGTCACCCGTACCCCAGGAAAGAGCTTTGCAATACGGATTAAGAATGTTCTTATATAAAATGTCGGATGTTGTATCGAAGATCAGAATCGGATTTGGTGAATCGGTGGCTATATACAAAGTTCCATCTGTAGCAATAGTCAGACCGGTGATTACGCGACTACCATATGCAGTCGCACTCCAGTTGAGAACCAATTCTTGTGTTCCCAGGACACCATTACCCATAATTTGATGACGCCAGATGGAGGTAATCTTGGCAGCGTCTTGAGCCACCAGATAAACATAACCATTAAAAACCCGAATAGCGGTAATATTATCATTGGTACCGGGATATACTCCGAGAGTGGTATCCGTATGGGCCTCGTCGGGGGCAATTATCACCAGGTCGGTACCTTTAGCACCAGAGTATAAATATCCAGCGTTATCAAAATCGCCAACTTTAACAGATTTCTTTTTACCACCAACTGTAATTAGTGTCCATGGTGCAACTGTATTCTGCGTAAGATCTACGACATCAATTTGATTGGAATTCCTAAACAAGTAGAGTCGATCGTCAGGACCAAATGTTGCACCGTACGCCCCGCCGAGTAATCTCTTCGGCAGTCTGGTCTGTTCGCCACTGGGAGTAATTTTTACCATCCACTTGTAGAAGGCAGTATCTGAAGTTCCGTAAGCTACGTAGATGTTTTCTTGTTTATCGACTGCAACCCAAGACATGAAATCGAGACTGCCGGTAAAGGTACCGTATTCCTGCACAACGGGATCGATTTTGTATTTTTTATAAACTGCCTTTACCTCAGCATTCTTCCTGGGAAATACTTTTATATCGCAGCTATCCGTCACCAGGTCCGGTCGGCGGACAGTAATGGAAGTCGATGAAGTGCTGACAATTTCTGCCTGGAGGGATGTATAACCAATTACTGGCTGCGTATAACTAAAAAATACGTTGTTGGAATCCGGTGCCGCTGTGAAATTCTGCCCGCTAATTGTAATGGTATTTACACCTGGTGCAGCCACATCTGCCGGCTCGACCGAAGTGATTACTGGATCTGGTCCTATCTTCCATGGCTCATTCCAATGAGACTGTTCCACACCGTACTCGCATCCTGATAGTACGATTAAAACAGTTGTGATTAGCAGAATTCTTATTGTTACGCGATAATATAGTTTCATAATTTTTCTCTCCTTCCGCCGTTTACATTGCGAACCGTACTGTCATCCGGTGAACCTTATCGAAGACACCAAACGGTGTATAGGCGTAATCGAAGGTAAAACCGAAGTGGGAAATTCCTACTCCGTAGGAGATACCGCTTTCATCGTTGTCACTGATATAGCCGCCACGCAGGGAAAGCAGTTTCAGTGCTTTGTATTCGAAACCGACCTTAACCTGCTCCGGATGATCGCGGTGATGACAGGCGTCGACACTCATGTACAGAGCCTGATCCAAAGGCAGTTCTTGCAGCAAGTCAAACATATTCATCGATAGACCAAGGCTGAAGATCAGAGGTGCCTGAAAACCCTCATCAACGTATTTCACTTCTTTAGAAAAGTTCCGCACTGACATACCAAATACTAAACTCTTAATGCCAGTTTTGAATTGGGTTCCAAAGTCGAATACAAATGGCGATAACGTGTTGCTGGTCTTCACTTTGGAGGTATCCAGACAACTTCCATCATCCGATTGGCTGATCAGCGGTATCATGCTGTTACCCAGGTCCTGTTTAACCCAGCGAACCTGTCCACCCACGCTGAACCGGTCGGTCAATTGTTTGGCATAGCCTACACCTATGGCCAGAGCATTTAATTCAAAAATGCCCGTATCATCATACCCCAGAGGGGTAGCCTGGTTCACCTGGGTACCATAAAATTCGCCATAATCAACACTCTGCAAACTGAAACCGATCACTCCCCAATTGCCCTGGGCTGGACAGATAGCCAGGCTAAAGGTGCTATGCTTGATATCGGCAATCCATTGGTTGATACTGGCTGTAGCATCGATAAACGATGTCATTTCAGCCATACCGGCCGGATTGAAGAACAGGGCGCTGGAGCCGGTTTGTATACCGGTCATGGCCTCGGCCATGGCCGCACCCTGAGCATCTGAAACCACGCTCAGGAACTGAAAACCGGACTGGGCCAATTTCTCATACTCCTGGGCTAATGCGCTTGTGCCTGTCAGGCAGGCCAGCAGAAAGATTACGATAAAAGTATTTATCTTCGTTTTCATGTTTCGTCTCCTTACCTGATAATGACAAACTTACGGATTACCGATCCTTGCCCGGGTGCTTCAACGTAAAGGATATAAATACCGCTGGCAACAATTTGACCCGAGGAGGTCAACGAATCCCACAGTTCATCACCTGTACCGCGTGTATGATCTTTCTGCCAGATCAGGTCACCGCGTTCAGTGAATATTTTTAATTTACACACGGGGGGCAGATTATAAAATGCAATCCGGTCGTACTGCGAATTTTCGCCAAATTGAAACATACGGGAGCGGATATCATAAGGATTAGGAACCACCCGTATTAATTCCAGTCCTTCTCCTTCTGAAATGCTATATAAGCTGACATAAGTATAATCGTGAACACCTGTTGAATCACTAAAAGTGTAGGAGACGATATCATAGGGTTTATAACTGGCACCAGAAACCCAATTTCCCCTGTCTCTGACCGGTAGGTAAACTCTAACGGTAGTATCAGGAGTTCCTCTGCCATAAGCCCCAGAAACGTATGCTATCTTAACATAATCTTTAGTTTGATAGGACAGAATATCATAGAGTTCGTATTTGGAAAGTGAGTCTACACTCCAGGTCCCTCTATTGGTGGCAAACTTAAAGAACGTGCTGTCTATTTGCGGCGGATAAGGATGAGGGGGTGTAGCCGGCCGCTGCAGGGTAGCGGGAACGCTGGTTACGGTCCAGAATAGACTGCTGTAAATCGAACCACCGTCGGTTTTCTTGCCTTTGGTCTGAATAAAATAGTAATAATCGAAACCGCGTTTCGCCGTGATATCGTTAAAAGAATGGGCTGCATTACCAGCGCCGCATTCGAAAATCTTTTCATATTCTGTACGCCATTCCAGAACCGTGCCGCGGG
>CAYSHN010000421.1:0-3809 GCA_964430815.1 uncultured Calditrichota bacterium
TTATTGATGCTGCTGATGCCTTTGTAATTGTGACTGCTGAATATAATTATGGTTATCCGGCAGCGTTAAAGAATGCCCTGGATTTTCTCTCGCAGGAATGGGCTTATAAACCCTTAGGATTTGTCAGTTATGGCGGAGTTGCCGCCGGCACAAGGGCAGTGCAGCAATTAAAACAGGTGGTCACAGCCCTGAATATGATGCCCATTCCGGTTGCTGTTCATATTCCTTTTTTCACCAAGTACATCGCTGCTGATGGCAAATTTAATCCGGATGAAAACTTTATAAAATCTGCCGAGGCGATGCTAGACGAGCTTGAAAAATGGACTAAGGCGTTAGTTGAAATTAGAAAGAAAACTGTAGATTAAAAGAGACTGATATATTTAATCTTTTCTGAAATTGAGTCCCTGAACTTTTAAAGCACTCTGCAATTTCGGGATGGTGGTGGGTCCGATACCATGAAGTTTCAGAATTTCCTTTTCACTGTAGTTGGAGAGTTGCTTTAATGTGGCAATACCTTCTCGTTCTAATGCCCGTTTGGCCGGGGCACTTAATAAGGCCATAAATCCATTTTTAGGTTTACGTTCCTGTTCGCAGATCGGACAAGTCGGACAGTCACTGCTTTTATAGTAGCGGTGTCCCTTATTGCAGGTCCTTAGGTCATGCTTCGATTTCGACATTTTTCAAATGATGTCTGAGTGGAGAGTAAGCAATATTTCGATTCAGCGGATAACCATTTGCAGTTAATAATCTTATTTAAGGGATTTGCTTTTTTTCTTCGCTGTATTCACTTTTACTCTGAATTTTACGATTTTTTT
Source organism: uncultured Calditrichota bacterium (assembly GCA_964430815.1). Taxonomy (GTDB): domain Bacteria; phylum Calditrichota; class Calditrichia; order JAJRVZ01; family JAJRVZ01; genus CAVZSQ01. The sequence continues at coordinate 816 of CAYSHN010000421.1, forward strand.
GATCAGGTTCAGCGGCATTGGCTCTGCCAGTGGAAACTGAACCGTACCCTTCGAATTTTTATATTTTGACAATTCGTTTTTAAATGCATTTATCGCACCTGAGCCCGGGTAAAAGCCAATATGTTTTGAATGAGCAGCAAAATGAACCAGGTTCCCATTCAGAAAGAAAGTTGGTATTTGATAACTTATCTTTTCCTGCGCCTGAGGAGCTAATTCTTTAATGACTCCCCTTAACTCCTTCAACTTTTTTTGGGTCTGCCGAGGAAAAGAACTAATGTATTCGTCAATTGATTTATATGCTTGTCTCTTTTTTTCCATAAACGATTACTCCTTTGCAGGGGTGGCCCATGTGCTCAGGTTGTCGTGCATTTATTGATCCTGACCCGCGAAGTGATCAAGGGCTTCTGTGGTCGTTGACAATATCTGGCAGTGCGCAACTTCAAAGAGCGAGTTCTTAAATAAAGTCGATAATGCTTCTTTCGTTTTACCACCTGCCACAATGCAACTGGGGATGAAGCCTTGATCCTGCTTCAACGGTCGAAGAATTTCACATATGGCATCACCATACTGATATTGCAGTTCACCCAGGTCGAAAATGAGGCCATCCGGTTTATGAGTTTTAATGATCTGCTCAATATAGTTTCGCATTCTGTCTGCAGTTGAATTTCCGTCCGAACCCGGCGGATAATAACCCTGGAAAGAAATCTTTAGCAGTTTCTTATTCAATGTATTGGTTACAACTGCACATGAAGACTGAAGTTCTATATCCTTATCCATCTGACCTCTGATTAAAAATTATTTATTTTCTTCTTTGTATATAAACTCTTCAGACGAGCGATAATTATTGCTGCAAGAAACCATAGCAACAGTGAAGATAGATAATTTAATCGAACGGTAATGTCCAACTCATCGCCAAAAAATCGTGAATTCTCAGAAATTGTTCCCAGCAGAGGTTCTTTTAAATCTAAAATATTTGTAGAAAATGGATACAATACATATAGCATTAGCAGGAATTTATCTGAGATTTGAATAAACCAGTATAAAACAAAATAGGAGAAAAATAAAATCAGCTGATATAAATATATACCCTTGAGGCCATCCTTAAATACTCTCGAGAAATCATTGTTCAGCATAAACTTCTTTATCAGAAAAAATATTATGGCGATGATTACGATATTAATTAATGCATTTATCGGTTTAAGGTTTGTTATAGTAATGGGATCTTTTGCTTCAATTGCGACCGCAGGGAAACCATAGGAGATATGCCCGCATGAGCGCAATGCTGGTGCAAACGCAATTGAACATAATACTAATATTATAGCGACCTTTTTATTCATAAATCATTCCTTGTGAGTAGCTGCTGTCTATTATCTGAGTAAAATAAGTTTCTTTGTCTCGCTGTAAGTATCAGCTTGAAGTCTATAGAAATAAACTCCACTCAGTAAGTTGCTGGCATTGAAAAGGGCAGAGTGATTTCCAGAATTCTGTTGGCCACTGACCAAGGTCTGCACTTCTCTGCCGAGAATATCAAATATTTTCAAAGTTATAAAAGTGTTTCTCGGCAAGTGATAGCAAATGATCGTAGCTGGATTGAACGGATTGGGATAATTTTGTCTGAGCACGAATTGAGTCGGTTCAATATTTTCCTGCTCAACCACTGTTTGATTATAGATCACCTCGTTCAACTTACGCCAGATATCGTTATTGAATTCCATCGGCACCTCGTAACTGCTGTCAGGTGCAAGTCCCATGCGCACCATAATGAGCCGCTTGCTCGGTACGATATTGATGAATTGGCCGTTCTTGCCAAGTGCGGCAATCATGTCGACCGGTGCATCCGGAGCCCAGCTTCCAGGAAAAACAGTCTGCAGCATAGGAACCATATAAGATGCTTGCCCATTCAACCACCACAGATAACCGTAGGAGGGATTCAGATTCTGCGATGTGGTCGTCATATGGTAAAAGTACGAAGTATCGGCGAGCAACGTATCGATGTTCCAGATTCCCCGGTTGAGTGCGAGCAAACCAAACCTCGCCATACTGCGTGCATTGCTGACATATATATTATTGTAACCAGATTGAACCCAGATACCATTCATACCGATCTTTGAACGGATCTTTGAGAAAAAATACTGATTAAATGTTTGTCCCGACGCGTTCTCAATAACCTTGTCGAGTAATGTATATGGTGCATTATGATAAGCCCAGCGTGTTCCTGCATCTGCCTGATAAATAAGACACTCTGGTAAAGTGTAATATGAATCAGCTACTAGGTCCCTGAGACCTGAGCTCATGGTAAGTTGATGCCGAATAGTTATTAGACCTTCCTTCTCCGACGGGCAGGATGTCCAACCGGTGCCGAGATAGTACGAGGTGGAATCGTTAATGGAAATAATACCCTCATACTGCGCAATACCAACCAGAAACGCGGTAAGTGTTTTGCCTGCTGAAGCCCAGTACCAATTGCTGTCACTCGTGAACGTACCGAAATATTGTTCCAGTGCAATACGTCCGTCTTTGAGTACGATGAATGCCTTGGTATTATTCGCCTCGAGGAAACTCAGCAGAGTGTCAATCCGTTCTGTATTCCAACCGAGAGAGTCGGGTGAAACGGTTTCCCAGGTCGTTCCCGTTAACGGCGGAAAATAGAGTGCCTGTGATTTGGATTCTGTGGGGCACAAAAACAAAATAACCACCAGATTTAAAAATAGAAGGGATTTGTACATGTAGTATCTTTCTGAATAATAATATTACCGTCCAGCCCCGGATCAGCTTGAAATATCGCCTGATCATAAATAAAAATTAATCTGCTAATCCATCAATTCTAGTTGATATTTCGTCAATAGGAAACCATAATGAATCATTTTCAAACAAAAATGTATTTCCGGGTCGAACGGCTTCGACAATAGTGTTACATTTTGACAGTGATAATATAACCGTGCCTCCTGAAGAATCAGAATACCACCAAGTTTTGCCGTTTGCGGAGTCTCCCAG
>CAYSHN010000422.1:0-3807 GCA_964430815.1 uncultured Calditrichota bacterium
GGAGACAGTGTGAGGATCCGTCTTAATCCACCGCTGGGCTTTTGGACACTTGATTATATGGCCATGGATTATAATCAAACCATTACACCCGAACTCAAACAATTAAGAATGATCTCAGCAACTGATATAAATGGAGTCGATATATCTACTTCCCTGATTACAACTGACAGCAGTTATTACATTATGCCCAATGTAGGTGACTGGTTTAAAATAGAATTTGCAGACACTGAGTCAGTTACCGGAATGAAACGTTTACTTTTCTTGAAGTCGAATGGATTTTATGATATTCATCTGAATAAAGATCAACCGGAACAGACTGCCTTACTTTATGAAATTGGCTTGATGCCAGGAAAGATCATTGAATATTCATTACATACATATGAGCAATGGTACAATCAAACACTTTCTCAAAATAAATGAAGTGCAAGCCAATTGTCGAATTTTTTCTGTTTAGATTGAATTAATATAGAACCTTTATAGTTTAAAATGGGTCGATGAAAATAATACCGAAGAATAGGGTAGCTATTCATTATAAATTGAACCAAATGGATTATCTGAAATTATAGTTGTGTTTACTAAATATGCCTAAAAAAATATCAGTACTTTTTGAACGAATAATTTTATCTAACCTAATAAAAATTAAATTAATCAATATCATTTTTCTGATAAGTATCACTTCCAATTTTAATTATGCTTCATCTTTCCCCTTAAACAGGAATGCTAATCAGGATACAACAAAAGCCAAATTCGAACCTCTACCTATCCTTTCTTACGATACCAATACTGGCTTTGGTTATGGAGTAAAAGCTTTCTTACTTAATGCCTTTAAAAACCGAGAGTCCTTCGACCTGATCCTGTTCAATAGTTCCAAAGGTGAACGCTGGTACCGTTTTGTATTTTCTATTCCCGACTTCGAAATACGTCAGGGTAAAGAATATCCTTTATCCCTGGACCTGATCATCGATTTCGACCGCTGGATCGCATACCACTTTTATGGTATCGGCAATCAGTCTCATCACCAGGATGAAGAAAAATATACCAGGCGTCAGTTTGAAACCAGTCTGATTTTCAGCCGGGGATTTAGCTGGAAAATTATCGGGCAGTTGGGTCTGCGTTATCGTAACATTACCAATTCCGCTATAAGTACAGAGAGCAGATTATTCAACTCACTCCCGGCTCAGAATCAGGGTACTGCAGAATTTTTCTCCGGTTATATTAATGGACGTTTTGACAGCCGTAATAGTTTTATCAATCCATCCAATGGCCAGGTGATGCAGGTGGAAGCAGAAATCGTACCAGCTATATCAATGAATAATCTTGCATATTTTTATTGGGCTGCCTGGTACCAATATTATACCCGCAGTCCGATTCCGAAAACCACCTTGGCCTTTCGTAGTGGCATCAGATGTATTGACGGCAAAAATTTACCTATCCAGGTATTAATTCCTGTTGGCGGGGGTGGCACTCTGCGTGGATATACTCAGGACCGTTTCCTGGACAAATTTTCTATGCTACTCAACCTGGAATTACGGTTCCCCATATATAAACGGCTGGGTGCTATAGCCGGCCTGGATTGCGGGAAAGTATGGTCCAAGCCGGACAAATTTAATTTAAAGAATTGGCCCTGGAATTCGGTCTTTGGATTACGTTATTATCGCGATACATATGTGGTGAGACTGGATCTTGGTGTCAGCCGCGAGACTTCTGGTTTATATATCAATTTTGGGCATGTCTATTAAAAAAAGTTAAGCAGGATTGATTTCATAGGAATGAGTAATCTCTACTGCCTTCTTTAACATTGCACTGACCGAACAATATTTTTCCGTGGACAGGCTGATCGCCTTCTCAATATTGGCTGGATTCAGGTTTTCACCCCAGAATTTATAGGTAATATGAATCCTGGTAAAAACCTTGGGATGTTCCTGGGCATTCTCTGCTTTTAGATCAATCTCAAAGCGCCGCAGTGGTTCACGCATTTTTGTTAAGATCGATGCAACATCACTGCCGGTACAACCTCCCAATCCCAATAGCACAAGTTCCTTGGGACGTGCACCTGCGATACTACCGCCCAGTTCCACTGGACCGTCCATCGCTACCCAGTGATTGGTATCGGCCTTACCCATAAAAGTGACACCTTTTATATGAATAACTTTAGCTTCCATTTAGTGAACCTCACTTATTTTAGTGCCAGCAACAAGCCCAGCAGGGCAAAAATGAACGTACTAATTTTAGGATTGCACAATAGAGGACAACCAAGACCGGTGCGTGACATATATTTACCTACCACGTATCCAATCCCACCTGCGGCCACAGTACTCAAAAGTATAATCAGAATATTCATCCCTTACAACTCCACTTTGGTTTCAACATTGTATTGGATGAATGGAACAGGAAAAAGTTACACGATTAATGATGCCGATAGATTTTTGCCTTTTCCTGATGTTTGAGTACGCGCAGGGCACCCATGGCCAGGGCCCGCATTTCCTGCTCGCCGGGGATAATAATAACCTGGGCAATAAATTCCACACGACTTTTAATCAGTTTCACGAATTGCTTGCTCTTGGCCAAGCCGCCGGTAAGGATGATGGCATCAACCTTGCCATTCACGACAGTAGCTAATGATCCGATTTCTTTAGCCACCTGGTAAGCCATGGCTTCAAATATCAATTTAGGTTCTTCTTTACCTTTTTTAATATCATCTTCAACTGCCCGAAGATCCTGTGTACCCAGGTACGCCACCATGCCACCATGACCTACGATTAACTTTTGCATTTCATCATGGGTATATTCACCAGAGTAACATACTTTGATCAGATCACCCACTGGTACACTACCTGTACGTTCAGCACTGAACGGACCATCACCGTTCAACGCATTGTTCACATCCACAACCCGCCCTTTGGTATGGATTCCAACGCTGATTCCGCCTCCCATATGTGCCACAATGATATTCAATTGATTATACGGTTTCTTTAGACGTTCGGCAACTTCGTGTGCCATGGCTCGCTGATTGAGAGCATGAAAAATACTTTTCCTTTTGATCAGCGGCATACCTGAAACCTTGGCAATCGGTTCCATCTCATCCACAACCACCGGATCAACAATATAGGCTTCACAGCCCAGGGACCGGCTGATAGCATAGGCGATTAAACCACCGCAATTGGAAGGGTGATCACCCATTACTCCCTTGCGCAAATCGGCGATCATTTGATCATTAACCAAAAAAGTTCCGCCCTGCACCGGATAGATCAATCCCCCGCGTCCGACCACGGCTTTTATTTTATAAAGATCAACATTTTTATCACGCAAAACCCGGATGACTAATTCCATACGATAAAGGTCCTGGTCGGTCGCGCGATGGTAGCGGGATAGCTCTTCAATTTTATGTCCGACATTTTCTGTGAATACTTCCTGTTCATTCTTGAACAGGGAAATTTTGGTGGAAGTGGATCCAGGATTGACCACCAGGATATTACCACTGACTTTGACTTCCATATTTACACCTTTAACTGATTTTTAAAGCCGCAACAATAGATAAAAATTTGGATTCTTCTGAATCAGAGCGTGAGGTTAGTACCACCGGTGCACCGGCACCAATGATAATTCCGGCCACTCTGGCCTGGCCTAATACAGTCAGCAATTTATAAAAGGCATTCCCCGTTTCAATATTTGGCACGATACAGATGTCGGCGTCTCCGCCCACGGGAGAGCGCAGATTTTTTACGGTACAGGATTCTTCAGAAAGTGCATTATCCACCGCCAGTGGACCGTCAATAATCGCACCTTTGATCTGACCGCGATCTCCCA
>CAYSHN010000423.1:0-3796 GCA_964430815.1 uncultured Calditrichota bacterium
AACTACGGGTTGGCCTGTGTTGATCGCGGTCCAATGCACACCGCCGTCCGTGCTGATATATAAGCCTTCATCTGTTCCTGCATAAAGGTTGGTAGGTGTTACGGGATTAATTGCCAGGCCATGGACATGGAGATTTGTCAGGCCGGTATTGAACGTGACCCAGTTTTCGCCGGCATCGCTGCTTATAAAAACGCCGTCCTGTGTCCCCGCGTAGATTGTGGCCGAATTTGTGGGATCAATCGTAAGGGTGTTAATCACTGTATCGGTAAACCCGGTACCGATCTTGGCCCAGTGTCCGCCGCCATCGGCGCTTTTATATAGACCATAGGATGTACCATTGCTTGCCCCCACGTAGAGGGTGTTTGGTGTCGCTGGATCAATCGCCAGAGTGTTGACAAAGAGTGGGAGGCCTTTATACGCCATGTTCCATTCACCCCCGCTATCCGTACTTTTATACATACCCTGATCCGTCCCCGCATAAAGGGTGGTTGGTGTTTTCGGGTCAATTGCCAGCGTGTATATATTTCCGGAAATGTCGCCTTTGTTGACGATAGTCCACTTACGGCCGCCGGTAGTGCTTTTATACACACCGTCAATCATGGTTCCCGCATAAAGAGTTGTCGGGGTTAATGGGTCGATGGCCAATGAGAGGATGAAGTTGTATGCGGATGTGTCGGAATTGACCGCCACCCAGGACTCACCGCCATCCGTGCTTTTAAAAACGCCGCCGAAAGATGTCCCCGCATAGAGGGTAGTCGGTGTTGTGGGATCGATTGCCAGCGCATTAACCTCGGTATGGGTCAGGCCGGTATTGACTGCGTTCCATTTTCCGCCGCCGCTGGTGGTCTTAAAAATGCCGGTGATATCCGTTCCGGCATAAAGATGGGACGGAGTCACCGGGTCAATGGCCAGGGCTAGCACCGGGGTGCTGGATAAACCGTTGGTCGCATAACTCCAGGTTCTACCTCCATTTGCGCTTTTATATACAGCGCCGACATTAAAAGGGACTCCACTTAGATTATTTTCCCCCCGCTCGGCGCCTGCATAGAGAGTGGTGGGGGTCTTCGGATCAATCGCCAATGAGTTGATATCCATTAAGATCAAACCGTTATTAAACGGGATCCAGTTCTCCCCGCCATCCGTGCTTTTAAATATACCTTCGTCTGTCCCTGCATAGAGTGTAGTCGGTGTTTTCGGGTCAATCACCACGGAGGAAACCCCGCGAGCGGGCAGGCCGGAGTTCGCCGAGTTCCAGGTATGACCGCCGTCCGTGCTTTTGCCTACACCGGTTTCCGAGACCGCATACACCGTGGTTGACGTCTTCGGATCGATTGCCAGGGAATAAACGCCGAACAGACCAAGCGCGCTCCAGCTTTCCCCGCCATCCGTGCTTGTAAACACACCGTTCTTTGACCCCGCATAAAGGGTAGACGGTTTTTTCAGGTCGATCGATATTACGAAAAACCTACTAATGGCGAGACCGTTGTTAATCGCGTTCCAGCTTTCGCCCCCGTTCGTACTCTTCATCACACCATTTTCAAGCGTCCCGGCATATAGTGTGGTCGGGGTTGCGGGATCAATCGCTAAAGCGGTCACGACAATGGCTGGCAGACCGTTGTCCATCGCGGTCCAGTTCCCGCCGCTAGTAGTACTTTTGAATATTCCGCCATTCGCGATTGCATAGATTGTGGTCGGCCGAACCGGATCGATAACCAATTGGTAGATGGATCCCCCTCCGGGCCCATTACTTTTCCAAGCTTTTCCGGGCACCAGTGTCCTCGTGGGAGCTATGCTTATCGTCGAGGTTGACGGGGGCGCGGGAGTCCAATACGGGGTGGTCGTGCTGGAAGGAGAGGGAGTGACCGAAATCGTGGCTGTCGCTGTCGGTGGATGCGTTGAAAAATAAATGGTCGAGTCTTGTATCGTTGAAGGCAAAGTTGGTGGGATGGTCAACGGAATTATGGAAGACGGAATATTCGGGGCCACATTGCTGCAGGAGGAGGTGCATGAGAAAAAAAAGAATGAGAAAAATGAAATAAATATTTTTTTCATATTGGTTAATTGGAAATCGGTGCTATGGACCGGAGAATATGATCATTATAATATATTTCAAATTACACACTTTTTGCTGGATATTCATGATTAGTATTCGACGATATTACTCGGGGTCGTTTATGTGCCATCTGGCGATACCTTCATTCACCGCCAATAGACATAATAGACACCCCGCCTCCCCTTGTACCAGCAAAGAGCATGGGGGGTATAGACGGATCAATCTCTAACGAGATAATATCCGTGGAAATTAACCCGTTATTGATTGGCTCCCATTTTTCGCCTCCGTCTGCACTCATAAACATTCCTCCATTCGTTCCTGAATAGATCGTTGCGGGATGATGAGGATCAATCGTTATGGCGGTAAAATATTGACAAGGTGGTCCGATGATTGACATATTCCATATTTGTCCGCCATCAATACTTTTAAAAAAAATGCAATTCCTGCTACCCGCCAAGCCTGAGCCTGCATAAAGAGTGGTAGTCGAAGATGGATCCACTGCAAAGGCATAGACGGGATACGAACCACCGATGTTTCCATAGGCCTTATGCCAAAATCCGCCGCTATTTGTGCTTTTAAAGACGAAATTGTCAGTCCCGGTGTATATAATGGTTTCCTTCTTGGGGTCAATATCCAGGGTGCGTACGAGGGCTTGACCAAGACCTTGATTAATTTCATCCCATGTCCAGCCGCCATCCGTGCTTTTAAAAATACCGGTATCTAATATTGCACTATAAATTGTGGTCGCTGCCGACGGATTAATCTCAATATCGACAACGCTGGTATATTGCATCCCTTCCCTGGCAAGATACCATTTCTCTCCCCCGTTCACAGTTTTATAAATTTCTCCACCTTGGGTTCCTGCATAGAGCGTGGACGGCATTAACGGATCAACCGCCAGAGCAGAAATATGAAAATTGCCTAGGCCTGTATTAATTTCATTCCAGTTTCTTCCTCCATTCGTGCTTCGATATGCACCTCCAGATGTTCCCGCGTAAATAATGGTAGGGATAATCGGGTCAACGACCAGGGCATAAACTGATTCGCCTTCAAGCCCTGCGCTTGTCCATGCATGGGTCAAGGTGCGGGTTTGGACGGAAACAGCGGTCTTTGTCTCCGCCGGCGATATTGAACGGGTCCAATATGGAGAAATTGTCTTCGTTTGCGAGGCTGCAGGTGAAATCATCACAGATGATTTCGTCAGTAGTAGGCTATTTTCGGAAGCCAGATATTGCGGTGTGGAATCTTTGGTATTTAGAGTCGTTGCAATACATGAGTACGTGAACAAAATGAGCAAGGCGGCGACGATTTTACTTTTCCGTATCTTCATGGCAACCTCACCATAATGCTGCTATGAGTTTTACGTTTTTATTTAGCAATTATATTGGATTTCATGTTACGGACTTGTTACAGGAATGTGACTGTATAGTGACTGGAAATTACACTTGTTATTTTGTCATCTTTTTTCCTCGACGGGAGCGATGGTCTTATATGCATTATCTTAAACGCCGGTTTTTCCCTGCAAACTCCACGCCGAGGTATGGGTGATTTCGATCGTCACCAGTTGCGCGTTCCAATATCCGGGGTCGTCGAAGAACACCAGCCGGTTTGTCCGCGTACGGCCGAACCAGCGGCCTTTGTTTTTCCCCTCAACCAGCACCTCCACCGATCTTCCGAGCAGGGGGGAATTCTTCTCCGCGGCGATCCGCTCCTGCAAATCCTCGAGCAACCGGAAGCGCCGCA
>CAYSHN010000424.1:0-3784 GCA_964430815.1 uncultured Calditrichota bacterium
TGGGATAAGACCCGGGGAGTAATCAACCGATCATCGAACAGAGTCGAGAGCGATCCCCGAGCAGAGTCGAGGGTGGTCCCCGAGCAGAGTCGAGGGGATAAATGGCATGATATTTGAATCCAAACCCTCTGAATCCTTATTGCTAAACTATGCCATACATGTATATCCTTGAATGCAGAGATGGTTCATACTACACGGGTAGTACCTGGCACCTTGAAATAAGAGTCGCTGAAAATAATGCTGGTCTTGGTGCAAATTATACACTTAAACGACTTCCTGTGAAACTTGTTTATGCAGAGGAGTATTACCGAATAGAAGATGCATACCTCCGGGAAAAACAAATACATAATTGGAGCCATAAAAAGAAAAAGGCTTTGATTGATAATAACGGGGGAAAGTTACATGAACTCGCAGAGTGTAAAAATATGAGTCACTATAAAAATATTAGATCCTGAAATTTCCCCTCGCCTCCGCTCGGGGAGCGGTTATCCAGTCGTCGAGTTACCCGACTTGTCTGCTGCTTGGCGGGCAAGTCGGATAATATCGAGACGACCGGCAGTGCACAAAATCTCTATTTCCAGTTTGGATAAATCTCATATTTTTTTTGATTCAAATTAAAAAGTAACTTACTTTTATCATTACATTTCAGAAAATATAATGGTTAAAGATTGATATTTTTTCAGGGGGTCATCTCGACTTCGCTCGATGACCGGATTAAATGAAATTCTATATAAAAAGGACCAAATATGAAAAAAACGATTATCGGTAAAGCTTTACCCAACATACCCTGGCAGGAAAAACTCGCGAGCTGCAGCGATGTGGTGTGGCGATATGATAAAAATCCGGTCATCGGCCACCGGCCGATTAAGGATGGCGGGCGTGTCTTTAACAGCGCAATCATCCCCTATCAGAATGAGTTTATAGGTGTGTTTCGGGCTGATCATGCCAACGGTTATCCCAATCTGCACCTGGGCCGCAGCAAAGATGGCATTAAATGGGACATAGAAAACAAGATCATCACCTTCCAGGCTGAGGACGGTAAACCAGCTAAACCGATTCTTTATGGTTACGATCCTCGCCTGGTAGAGTTGGAGGGCCTGTACTACATTTTATGGTGTAACTATTTTAACGGTCCCACCATTGGTATTGCCAAGACAAAAGATTTTAAAACTTTTACACAACTGGAAAATGCATTTTTACCCTTCAATCGTAACGGAGTGTTGTTTCCCCGTAAAATCAACGGAAATTATGTCATGCTAAACCGGCCCAGTGATAACGGCCATACTCCGTTCGGTGATATTTACTTAAGCCAGAGCCCGGATCTGACTTACTGGGGTAAACACCGCCTGGTGATGAAGACGACCCACTACTGGTGGAAAAATACCAAACTCGGTGCTGGTCCTGTCCCGGTTGAAACCAGTGAAGGTTGGCTGCTGATTTATCATGGTGTATGTCAGTCTTGCAGTGGTTTTATATACAGTATCGGCGCGGCCCTGCTGGATATCGATGATCCGTCAAAAATCATTGTCGATTGCGAGAATTATTTATTGACACCGGAACAGCCCTATGAAACGATCGGCTTTGTACCCAATGTCGCTTTTCCCTGCGCCACCCTGCAGGATGCCGATAGCGGCAGAATGGCTATTTTCTATGGTGCTGCCGATACTTACTGCGCCCTGGCCTTTACCCAGGTGGACGAATTAATCAGTTATATTAAAGCCAATCCGAATAAACCGATTGCCTGAAACCGTTAATTACCCGGAGGATGCCTATATGCAGTTTGGATATTTTGACGATAAAAATAAAGAGTATGTGATCGAGCGGCCGGACACACCCAGATCATGGAGCAATTATCTGGGTTCGACTGAATACGGAGCGATCATCACCAATAATGCCGGTGGCTACAGTTTTTACAAATCGGCCGCTCAGGGCCGCTTTACCCGCTTGAGATTTAATGTCATTCCCATGGACCAGCCAGGACGCTATTTTTATATCCATGATAAAGACAGCAAAGATTTCTGGTCGGCCAGCTGGCAGCCGGTCGGTAAGCCTTTAAGTGAATATAAATCCGAATGCCGGCATGGTACTGCCTATACAAAAATTTCTTCCGAATATTCACAAATTAAAACAGAGTCGCTGTACTTTGTGCCGCTGGACCGGGATTATGAATGCTGGCTGCTGAAAGTGACCAACACCGGAGTCCAGCCCAGAAGACTGAGTGTGTTCACCTATGTCGAATATGCCAACAACTGGAAATTATCCCAGGATATGGTCAACCTGCAGTATTCCCAGTATATTTTAAAGATGGACGTGGTTGATAACATGATCGATCACGGCACCAATGTGTTCATGCCGGCCCGGCCCGATCATTTTGAGGATGACGGACAGGGACGTCATACCTTTCTGGCCATTACCGGAGCCGATGTTAAAGGCTACGATACCGACCGTCAGATTTTTCTCGGTCCCTACCGCACTTATGCCAATCCGCTGGTAGTGGAACAGGGACAATGTAAAAATTCAGTTGCTGTCGGTGATAACGGCTGTGGCTGTCTGCGGGTGGATATCGAAATACAATCCGGCGAATCTAAAGAACTGGTGGTGTTGATGGGTATCGGTGCTGCCGAAAAGGAAGGAAAAAAAGCACTGCGCGAGTCAGGAGAACCTGTCCAGGTCTACCAGCATTTCAAAAAACTGAAAGAATTCTGGCACTCCAGGATTACTGGAATGACTGCCGAAACACCCGATGCCGAGTTCAACAGCATGCTCAATATGTGGAATCCTTATAACTGCATGATGACCTATGCCTGGTCGCGTGCAGCCAGCCTGATTTATACCGGTGAACGGGACGGACTGGGCTACCGTGATACGGTACAGGATATGCTGGGAGTACTGCATTTAATACCTGCTGAAGTCAAGGAACGTCTGGAATTAATGATCACCGGACAGGTCTCCACTGGCGGTGCCATGCCGGTGGTCAAACCATTTGCCCACAAACCGGGTAAAGAAAAAGCACCGGCGGAAAAGGATTACCGTTCCGATGATGGTATGTGGCTATTTAATACTATTCCCGCTTATGTAAAAGAAACCGGTGATATTGCTTTTTATAAAAAAGTTTTGCCCTATGCCGACAAGGGTAAGGATACCGTGCTGGGACATTTAAAAAGGGCCATTCAGTTTAATTTGAAACGTTCGGGCAAACATGGACTGCCCTGTGGACTGTTAGCCGACTGGAACGACTGTCTGGAACTCGGCCATGACGGTGAAACGGTTTTTGTGGCCATGCAATTGCGTTATGCTCTAAAAACATATATGGAAATTTGTGAACTGCTTAAAAAACCGGCCGAAGTTAGATGGACTGATCAGCAACTCAAAAAACTGGATGCCAATCTGGAGAAACATGCCTGGGACGGCAAATGGTATTTACGAGCTTACCGCGCGGACGGTCTGAAATTCGGATCGAAAGAAAACAAAGAAGCTTCTATTTTCCTGGAACCGCAGCCCTGGGCCGTTTACAGCGGACATGTGACTGGCCAACGTGCCGAGAAACTTATGGACGTGGTCAAAGAACGGTTGGGAACCGATTACGGTTTAATGTTATGCGCTCCCCCGGTGGAAAAAACCGATCCCAAAGTGATTAAGGCCAGATTGTTCAATAAAGGGATGAAAGAAAATGCTTCGGTCTTTTGTCACACCCAGGGGTGGGCCATCATTGCCGAAACACTCTTAGGCCGGGGCAACCAGGCTTACGACTATTATCATAAATTCATGCCGGCGGCTTACAATA
>CAYSHN010000425.1:0-3771 GCA_964430815.1 uncultured Calditrichota bacterium
AAATATTCAGTTGAGCGGTTACCTAGCCCGTTCTTTTACCACAGATCAGTACGGTCGGGATTATGCCGGTTATCTGGATTTTTTCTATATGGATGACCGGTGGATTTTTCTTGCTGCCCAGAGTAGTATCCAGGAAAATTTCAATGCCGAAATGGGATTTTTCCCGCGTACGGATATCCGTCGTACCGATTTGTATGCCTCCTATTCACCACGTCCCGGAATACTTGGTATCCGTCAGATCTATTTCTTTAACGATTTCAGTTATCTGAGCAGTCAGAATGGCCAGTTACAAACCCGCCTGAATTATCCCGGTTTTTGGGCCCTGTTCAACAGTGGATCGTATCTATTATTTTTATATTTGCAGAATTACGAAAGATTAACCGAAGAATTTGAGATTTACGATGATGTAATCTTACCTATTGATATTTACCGTTTTGAAAATATTTATGCCGAATTTCAGACAGATAAAAGCCGTTTCCTTTCTGCATTATTAAGCTGGCGCAGCGGCGGATTTTATAATGGAAATTTAACCAGTTACGGGCTGAACTTAAATCTTAAGGTCGGAGCTCATCTTACTACAAATTTGATGATGACCTACAACGATGCGCGTCTTGCTTCGGGTAATTTTAAAACTTCGACTTTCGGACTGCGCTTGGTATATTCATTCACTCCGCGCCTGTTCATCAAACCATTTATTCAGTGGAACAGCGACAGCCGTGAGATCAGCAGTAACCTGTTAATTAACTTTATCCACCGACCGGGGAGCGATCTATTCATTGTTTACAACGAATTGTTGGATTTATCAGGCGTAAGAACCCGCAGTGAAAATCGTACCCTATTGATTAAATTTACCTACCTGTTCAATCTATAGGCAGACCCGCGCATGCCGTATTTAAGATATCCTGCCGGAAATCAGATAAGCGGAAATTATTTCTATTTTTATACTTTATTCATAACGCAGGGCATCAATCGGATTGAGTGCTGCTGCTTTTCTAGCCGGATAGAAACCAAAGAATATACCAACAATGCCAGAAAAGAGAACGGCAACAATCACCACAGGTAACTGAATTAATGCGTCAATATCAGTAAAATGATTCAAAATATATGAAATCCCGAATGAAAATAGGATCCCGATAATACCACCGGCCAAGCTAAGCACGGTGGCTTCGGTCAGAAATTGCGACAGGATGTCACTGCTGCGCGCTCCAACAGACATACGAATACCGATCTCACGTGTTCGCTCAGTGACTGAGACCAGCATGATGTTCATGATCCCGATTCCGCCTACCATTAGGGACACCGCGGCGATGGATCCCAACAATAAGGTCATCACCCGCGAGGTTTGTGATGCCGTTTCGGTTATTTCAGCCTGATCACGAATGGTAAAATCATCATCCTGACCCACTTCCAACCGGTGTGCTGCGCGCATAATAGTGCGGATCTCTTTCTCGGCTGCTTTAATCTGCTCTTTGGTGACAGCGCTGGCGTTGATCATATCAACATGCGCGCCCCAATGCCCGCGCAAACGGTACAAGACAGTGGTATAGGGCGCTAAGATAAGGTCATCCTGATCCGAACCCATGGCACTCTGACCTTTGGCTTTTAACACACCGATTACCGTAAAAGGTACGTTTCGAATGCGGATTTTTGCACCGCTGGGATCCTGATTAGGGAATAGATTATCAGCCACTGTTTTACCCAGTATAGCAACTTTTTTACGGGCGCGGACATCCCGTTCGCTGAAATATTCCCCTGATTCCAATTGCATCGAACGGATGTTAAAATAATCGATAGAAACACCAAATACCGACGTAAACCAGTTTCCCTGACCACCGATAATCTGACCGCCACTACGCACAATCGGAGAAAGATCCTCGATCAGTGTTGCTTCTTTTTTTAGTTTATCCACATCTTCCAGTGTGAGATGATTAATACTTCCGGCTCCGCGGCTGACTCCGCCACTTCGGCTGACACCGGGATAAACAATAATCAGATTACTACCCAGAGAATCTATACTCTGTGCTATCATCTCCTGCGATCCTGCTCCAATCGCTACCATCACAATGACCGCACTGACACCGATAATAATACCCAATGATGTAAGCAAACTGCGGGTGCGGTTCTTTAACAGACTTTTATATGCTGCCTTGATGATGAAATATATACGTAACATATCTTCGAAACTCCTAAATCCAAATTTTTACTTTACAATATTTGCATCAGGAATATAAACATCCTGCAATGTTAATAAATCTGTTTTTGCATCGCGTCGATTTTCTACGGGATTATCATGCAGGATAAGTCCATCACGCATTTCGACGATACGCCGGGTATACTGAGCAATGTCCCGTTCGTGAGTTACTATAATAATCGTATTTCCTTGATTGTTTAATTCCTGGAACACCGCCATTACGTCAATCGAAGTATGCGAATCCAGATTACCGGTTGGTTCATCGGCCAGAACAATGGCCGGTTGATTGACCAAAGCCCGGGCGATGGCCACCCGTTGTTGCTGACCACCGGAGAGTTGATTCGGTTCATGATCTTTACGATCCAGCAGATTCACCCGCTCCAGTGCTGCCAGCGCTGCCTGTTTGGGATCTCTGATTCGTAACTGACGGTCATATAACAACGGCAGTTCAACATTTTCCAGGGCATTGGTGCGTGATAAAAGATTAAATCCTTGAAACACAAAGCCAATCTTTTGATTTCGGATGTCTGCATACTCATCATGGCTCATTTCGTTGGTATGACGTCCATCCAGAAAGTAATCTCCGCTGGTGGGAGTGTCCAGGCAACCCAGAAGATTCATCAGGGTAGATTTGCCGGACCCGGAAGCCCCCATGATGGCTACGAATTCACCCTTGACGATTTTCAGATCGATTCCGCGCAAGGCATGCACGGAAACCTCCCCGATAGTAAAAGTCTTGGTAAGTTTCCTGGTTTCGATTACATAATCCATTCTGATTTTCCTTTCACTGCAGTCAAAGGATAAATTTTAATTGCCCGATTTAAAAAGGCGGCCGGCCCATTGGTCCCATTGGGCTCGAAGTAGTCCTGGTTGTTTCATTGTCCTGCTGGCTGGCCAGTGCTACTATGACTTTCATCCCTGCCTGCAAATTGCGACTGCGTACAATTTCGGTATTTGTGCCATCTGTTTGTCCCAGGACTGCCCGGTCTGCTGCCGGTTTACCATCCTGATCGATATACCAGATCAATTTAAAATTACCTGCCATTTGAGCTCGTTGCATACCGCCCTGACCCTGGGCTCCCTGCCCTTCACTCATTCCCTGTCTTTTCGCTCTGACCGAATCGGGCAGAGCAGCAAAATATTTCTCCGCTTCGGCACGAACCTTTTTCAGCATATCTTCTGAAGCCTGGAATCGCAAAGCAGTATTGGGTACCAGCAGCGCATCTTTCTTTTCATCGATGATAAAATCTACGGTTGCTGTCATACCCGGCAACAGTAGATAGTCTTTATTGATAGCACTTACCACCACGGTATAGGTTACCACATTGGAAACGACCGTCGGCTGTAAACGTTTTTGCTTTACCGTGCCCTCAAACTTTTTATCGGAGTAAGCCTGTACGTCGAAACGTACCGTTTGACCTTCCTTGATTAAACCGATATCGCTTTCATCCACATCAGCCAGGATCTCCATCTGGGACAGATCTTCGGCGATTTTAAATAGCGTCGGCGTGGAAAAACTTGCCGCTACTGTCTGACCTTCTTCAACATTGCGCTGGATTACTGTTCCGGCAATAGGTGAG
>CAYSHN010000426.1:0-3758 GCA_964430815.1 uncultured Calditrichota bacterium
TCCAGAACAAAGCGGCCGGGGACCTTTGAATTTCGGTCATTGCCGACCGCAGTATGTTCGCCGGGTTCCAGTAGCACATATTGCACCGAGCGGGGAGGCGAGTCGAATTTTATTTCACCGGCTGTGGAATAAGCCCAGGCCGAAAGATCGGCCAGGCCATCAATCGGTCCGCCGGTAGTATTGGTTGGTGGATTATTATTCACATTTACAATCTGCGAGAAATCTCCATTATCGGTACCACCCGTTAAAGAGTAAATATAATACTGGTCTCCGTATCCGAAATTGTCGGGTATTAATTCTATACACTGTGCGCTGGTACTTTTATTTATAACCACTATACCGGCATGACCGGATTTAAATCTGGAAGCGTAGGCCAGTACACTGGTATTCCCGCTCACAGTCGAACTTACTATATGGTCTCCGAAAAATTTCTGGAAATAGTACATGTAGAAGAAAGCCGGACGCGGATTCCACTTGGGAACGCCCGGTTCATCACCGTTGTTGAACATACCATGATCGTTGCCGTTGTCATAACCGTTGGCCAGATCCCAGCGGCTGGACATGCTGTAACCATTTTTGGCTAGTTCTCCGAGCACGATTGCCGCATGCATGCCGTTGATAAACGAACAGGACTGTTTGGATCCCACGGCAAAGATATTCCATTCCGTGAGGGCAACTGGTCTCATTAATACCTGGTTCTGGGTGGTGGTTTGCTTCGTGTAATTCATCATGCTGATCGTTTCTGTAGTGGCCGAATTAAGTATAGTTGCGGCAGGAGTATTTTCATTATAATTGGTATAGTAACTGTGTACAATGAAAAAGTCCGCGCTATTGCCAGCCCGGGCAAAGAAACCGGAATTCCAGGTTCGTTCGGGTATATTCCACGAACTACTGGCGTTATAGCCGATTAATTGCGCACCGACATATATTGTGTGACCGATACCCTGCGCGGCCTGGCGCATGGAATCGGCAAATACTTTAAAATGTTTGCCGTAGATCGTTCCGGTGATGATTTGCGGTTGTCCATCCTGGTTCAGCGATGTATCAATTTCAAATCCGGCCTGCCAGGGTCCGAAATCTTCATTACCTATTTCCCAGAATTTAGTGCGTCCATTATCATAACGCACCCACTGCGCAGCATAATGAGCAGCAACGGCCACAGGATCCGGGCTGGTTCCATACCTGGAGTAACTGAAGTTCACGCATATTATACCGGTATTATAGGTCAGATCAAGCATCTGGTAGTAATTATCAACCGATAAGGTCCAGCTACTGCTGTTTTTTCCATACCACCAACTCGCTGATTCTTTCTCTCCATAATAGATAATCGAGTCAGGTGCGTCAGCCGGTGGTTGATTCACCTGGGCATCCCAGAAAAAAACGTTGGTGATATTTCCTCCGGGAAAACGGATGATATTGGGTGAAAGCAGTATGATATGATCGAGCAGAGCAGTTTCGGTTACCATCTGGCTCATCCACAGGTTGGCATTGTTACCATAAATATATTTTGAAACCCTGGCCAGGGTATCGTTAGCATTGATGGTAACCGTAACGGTCGGAGTTGCCAAGGTTTTAACTTCGACCTGGTAGGGCGGGGCAGAGACATATTTTAATTCAAAATCCTCTAAAAAACCATCCACCCCTGCCTGTGTAAAGATTGCACAGATACTGAATAATGAGACGAGAGTTATTAACGGAATATTTAAGAATTTCATATTTCCCCTTCCCCAGCGGGAATCTTTACTCGCTGTGATGAGAACTGTAAAATATCCATCGTCTTTAATACGAACAAAAACATCTAGCAGGCTTGCTCACTGTAAAAACAGCGTAGCAGAATAAATTTACTTGATCAATATCATTTTCTTTGTCTCGACAAAATTATCCATTTCCAGGCGGTACAGATACACTCCGCTTGACAGGATAGAGCCATCGAATGAGACTTCATGATTTCCTGCCGCTTCTCTCTGGTAGTCGATGAGAGATGCAATCTCACGGCCTCTGGTATCGAACACTTTCAATGTGATAATGCTTGATTGCGGTAATGAATAGAATATCGTGGTCCGCGGATTGAACGGATTGGGGTAGTTCTGAGCCAGGTAAAATTGGGCAGGAGTCTGATCGGGTAAATTTATTCCACTCAGATCCGGGGTCCGGAATGTTCGCTGGGTTGTACTGGAAACCGTATCTTTTCCGTCGGTTGCCTGCACCGACCAGGTATAGTAAGTATAAGAAGCAAGATAGTTCGTGCCGTCAAAGGTGAAGGTGGTAGTATCAATGCCGGTAATAGTGGTGTCCACATCCGGACCCGTAATATGAAGCAGATATTCAACAGGATCGGCATTCGGATCAACAGATTTTTGCCAGGTGAATGGTATGATCATCGAAGTCAAAGTTCTGTTATTGAACGGTGTAAGCAGGGCAAAAGCTACCGGTGAGTAATTTACCGGAGTCGCACCCCCTGTAGCATCACAAATAAAATATTCGGAAGTTAGTCCCTGGCCATCACGCCAGATCTCAAAACCGGCTTCCATGTTATCCAGATACCAGGTAGTTAATAGATAACCGCGGGTCAGAGAATCATGGAGAAAATCAGCGAGATCAACGTCTACTTGAATAGCAGGACTGGTCAGTTTATAAGCAATATAGTTCCAATTGGGGAAAACGGTAAAGTAGACATCCCAGGTATAACCTCCGATATCCAGCGTGGCCACTTTGGAGCCAGCAGGTCCGGCACCGCCGTGATAGTTTATCCAGATCATCAATTCTGCTGCATCCGGAGTGGTTCCACCTGCCTTGCTAAACCAGCACTCAAAAGCAGCATTCCAGGTACCCGCCACACCGGTGGTGTCGATTGTCCAGGTGAAAGGTGCGGAGGCAAGTTCAGCGACCTGAATCGGGAAGGGATTATACGGTTCATCTGTGCAGCCCCCCCAGTGACAACCCTTGCGGATGAACGGGTAGGAAGCCACGTCGCTGCTGTTGTGGGTAGACACGGTCACTTTAAAATAGGTGGATTCCAGATCAATATCGAGACACTGATCACCTACACCGGTTCCTGATCCCCAGACATTGTTCGAGACATGGTATTCTCCATTCATAACTGCTGCCCAGTTCGGTGAATCGTTTTTGCAGTATTCAACACCAGGGGCGGTTTGATTTAGAAGCACAAAGGTAAGTGCAATATATAGTAAGAATTCTTTTCTCATATACTCATCCTTCATTCTTAATATTATATTTTTCTTAACTTCCTTGTTTTAATTAAACTTGCTATTTTGATTCAATAATAATTGACGACGATTCCAGGTTTTCTGACTTTGCCGCCAGTATGATTTGACCCTTCTGTTCTAATGATTGAACCACAACCAGACATAAACCATGGAAAGCCTTCCGAAAATCAGCCTGGAAAGATTCCTCGCTGGTTTGAAGGCCGTTATCCACGCCGGCTATCTTACCTGCTCCTGAAATACTGAACTTGACTAAATTATCGGCATACGGCACCAGATTGCCGTCCTGATCCAGGATTTTAACGGTTATAAAAGAAAGATCCCGGCTATCGGCAGCAATAATATTACGGTCTGCTGTCAGTACTATTTTCGCCGGTTTTCCGGCAGTCTTTACTTCCTGGATTAAAATTTCTTTTCCCGCACTGCGGCCAATTGCTTTTAAAGTACCTGGTTCAAAAGATAGGCGCCAGGTTAGATGCAGATCTTCGGTGGTTTTTTTCCTGGTGCCCTGCGATTGACCGTTTAACAGCAATT
>CAYSHN010000427.1:0-3737 GCA_964430815.1 uncultured Calditrichota bacterium
GGCGAAAGCCAGTTCTACCCCCTTTACCGCAAGAACAACAGCGGGAACGATACTCTCAAGATCAGTCGGTACGGAAGGGTCTTAGATATCTGAGATTTAAAGTAATGTGGAATTTTTAACCATAAAACAATACTGGCGAGCGCAACTATACTTACGGCCAGGGTGTAAGCGATCACAGCTTCATTTAAATTGGATGCGCGGCCAGAAAAGACGAAAATTAGAATTATTACAGAAGCAATCAATAGTACGGAAATGTTTCTGAGAAAGGTACAAACTATTACTCGTTTCAAACCGCGTAGAGATTCGGCATGAATGACTAGTAGAACCAGAGGGCAAATGGCAAAAGAAGTGATATGAAAGGCAGGGATTAGGGATGTATTATGGAATATATATTCGGCTAATTGGGGTGTTAATAAATAAAACAGGATACTGAGTAAGATTGAAACCGGTATAGTGATAATCATACTTTTTATATAGACTTCTTTGACTTGTTCCATTTTATCCTGCGCTGCATACTGGGCCATGAAGCGCAGATTTGTTCCGTCTAACCCGAATCCGCCTGGAACGGAGATGACAAATAAAATGGTTTGGGTCAATGCCCATATCCCCAATGCTTCCACTCCATAAATGCGCCCGACAATAAAATAAAAGATATAACCTACCACTAAACCCAATGTCCGGATAACAAATATAATCGAAGTGGCCGAGATTAATTCACGGAGAAGAGAGTTATTTCTTAAATAATCTAGATCAATCAAATTTGTATCTTCTGTTTAATATGGGTAGCAATTGTAGATCAGCTTCTGTGCCAGCGGCACTGGAATCAAGCCCATCGATTATGATCCGTACTCCGAACACTATCTAATTTTCCCTCATGGATTCTAGCAGCAACTTATACTTTATTGCATCGATTTATGAGAGCAGCTCGATTTTCATGCCAAATTCGCTCAGAAAAAATATAAATCATGGAAATGAAAATTCCGCAAAAGAATAAGATAATTATGATTAATAATCTTTTAGGCCAGTACTTTTCGATGGGTGGAACTGCGTATTGCAGTATATCCAGCGTCTCCGTTTCTTTTACTTCCTCTATCTTGGCCAATTCAAGTTGCTTGCGTAATTCTAGATAAATAGTTTTTTGTACTTCCACCTCGGTTAATAACCGATCATATTGTAAACGGTTATCGGGTGAATTCAGATCTTTATTTTCTTCGCTAAATATTTTTAGTGCCTCTTCGGCCAGCTCCAGATTCGTTTTTGTTTCTTTTATGCTTTTCTCGATAAACGTTCTCTGATCGGTAGCCTTGTATTTTCTGAATTGCTTATTATAGAGATCCAGTAGCGTTGTTACATAATTTGCGATCTCGGCGGCTAATATTGGGTAGGTGGGGACGGTGAGGTTAATAGTTATCAATCCGGTTTCGTTATTTACTTCCACTTCGATGTAATCCTCCCGCAATATTTTTTTTGATTCTTCAAATAATTGATGTTTCCAATCCTCTTGGGAGGAATCAATCCCAACATTCCAATATTCAAAGAGGGTTTTACTCTGAATATTATCCAGTTTAAAACGATGTTCTAACACGCGATCCAGTATAAAATCCGAGATGACAATATCCGGATAGAGCAGCTGATGATCTTCTGGCGATTTGGATAAAAGGCTTATATCCATAGCCGATAAGCCCATTAATTGATTTAATAAAGAACTTTTTATTGAACTTGTCGGCATAATTTTCACACTGGCGCGATACCAATTTGGCGCAAAGATGATATATATAAAACTCAACAGCAACATTCCCCCTGTAACGTACATAATTTTCCGTCGTCCTTTCCATATAATCGCAATCAGATTTAATATATCGATTTCATCTCGGCCTGTATTTTCGGGGGGAGCGTTGGATTTTATTGTTTCTTTATTCATCGCTTTTCTCATTTATTGGTGCAGAGATGCTGCATTGGTATTGTATAGTTTTGAATCTGTTGCCCGCTGGTTAAGTTTATCTTTGAACCCGATCAATGATCAAAAGGGTTACAGCCACGCTGCTTAAAATTGCCGCTGCATCACGAATGGCTCCTGACCAATCGGTTTTATGTTTTTGGTCCAATATGGGTATTATGATAGTGCTGCCGGCGGTTATATCATCGGGCAAGTATTCCCAGAACAAAAAGTGTTTCGGTTTAAATGTTTTTCCATTTGCCAGTCGGATGGATACGTTATCTTCATCGGCGAGTTCTGTATAACCCCCAGTCGCATCGATATAATAGTCCAATCCTTCGTTTTTCTCGAAATAAACGCTACTGGGAAAATTTACACCACCTATGACTTTTACCGTATACATCCGTTCGGGAATAGTAATGATATCATCCCCCTGCAGGTAAATATTCTCTTCTATATCCGGATTTTTCATAATTCTGGTAAAATCAATTCCGATCTGACCGACATTATTCTTTCTTCGATACAACGTGCCACCTTCCAAATAGGCAGTCGGTTTTATCCCCCCACTTCTCTTAATCAGATCCGTAATTTGTTCCATTTTATTCGGCAGAGTATATACACCCGGTGCATTTATCTCTCCCTGGATAAGTACGTTTCGTTGTAATTCCCAATCACTGTTGGGACGAATAAATACATTATCATTCGCCTCAAGTAAAAATATCTCATCACCTGTATTTGCATGTTTTACGTAATCGGAGTCCAAGGGAACGTATAAGAGGGTGGCTAGTTTATTGTGACTCGCTTGTTTGGGATCGATTCTGGAGATCTCTGCTTCGCGAATTTGCGCATCTTTTCGAAATCCTCCTGCCGTAAAAATTAAATCCTTGAGGCTCAAATCAAGTTTCAAGGGGTATTTACCCGGATTATTGACCGCACCGTAAATATGTACTGAATCGGGAGGAAACAAAATGTTTTTTGACTTGATCTCAATATGATCCTCAGGTAGCAAGGCCAGATCTTGTGCTTTATTATTCAGGATAGCTTCCATATTGATTGAGAATATTTGCCTCTTTCTATCCGGTAATTTCCTGGTTATATGTATCCTCTGTAAATAGGCATCACCAGCGATACTGTCAATACGAGCAAATAAATCTTTCAATTGCATACCTTTACTATATTCAAACCGCCTGGGTCCATAGATAGGGCCGTCGATAGTTATAAAGTTTTTCATTTCACGATCAAGTGACTTTACAAATATGCGGTCCCCGTGCTCCAGTTTAAAATTATTACCCAATTCGACCATTTGGCGATAATTGATATCCAGTAGAGTCCGCTCTTTATTATTTAAGAAACGTTCGATTTGAATTTGATCAATATAGGCATTGCCTTCCAGACCCCCTGCATAATAAATGAGATCAAGCAAACCTTCCTGATCAAGTAATTCAAAGATGGCTGCTTTTTTTACGGCACCTGCGATATAAACATGTTTCTGTGCAGTCGAAATTAATATAACATCATCATTCTGCAAGCGGATATCAGAAAATTCAATGCCTTTAATTAAAAATTTATAGAAGTCAAGTTGGGTGATAAGTTGATCTTTTCTGATAAGAGATATTTCTCGCAACGAGGCGGTGGTGTTAAATCCACCGGCATAAAATAACAGATTAAAGATTGGAGTCAAAGCTGGTACGGTGAATAATCCCGGATTCTTCACTTCACCAACCACATAGATCCGGATAGAGCGCAGTTTTCCCAATGATATATCTAAAATCTACCTCCCCGACGCATCATCGTCAACGTA
>CAYSHN010000428.1:0-3731 GCA_964430815.1 uncultured Calditrichota bacterium
TCATAAAAATTAAATTTGACATAGTGGTTAGCGGTAAGATTTTTAATCCGGAAATTGACCGGTCGTTTTGGATCGGCCGGCAGCGTAAAAACACTTATACCGGCTGACGTATCAACACCGACTTCACCAACTTCCAACTGATATTGTGCCGGGAATGCTTTGCCCTGGGCAAAACCTAAATTCACACGGGTCCACCCCGTACCGGCCGGGAGGTCGGGCATCAGAATATTGCGCGTTGCATCAGCCCAGTGCACAGCGGAAGTTTCGGTGCGGGTCTGCCAGTCATTCAGTATCTGAATTTTAACGCCGTCAAACAGAAAAGCATCCAGTCTGAGATTGGTGGCCTGCGCAAAAATAGTATCCGGGTTTTGTTCACCCTCGGTGATATTGATTATGTTTAGAGCAGTCGTAATGGGCGTAAATGCTCCGTCATCATCAAAAGTTATCTTGTAAGTATTCCCGTCCCGTACACTTTTAGGATCGAGTACTTCCGCAATTACCTGGCCGGTTGCATCTCCTGAAAGATGAACCATTTCTCTCATCAGGTCACTGGCGGGCACATACCCGGCAGCCGGTGCTTCCGGCCGGACGCGGACAACATTCTGCCCCAGTTCAACGGTTCCGGCTGTTGTAATGGCGGCATATTTTGCCGTTTCTGCCGGCTGTAAAATTCGCAGTTCTCCCGAATTCGGATCAACCGCATTGATGCCGTGGTCGTAAGCAGTTACAGCATAGAAATAAGTAAATCCATTCTTAACGGTAGTATCGACAAATGTATGCTGTAAACCGGAGTTATTACCCAGGTAAAAAACGGCACCCAGTTGCTCATCAAATACACTGAAAAAGCCGCTGTCCGAATTTACCAAGTCATACTGGACAATCGGCACATCAGCTACCCTGCTGCCGAATACATTGGTCACGGTTCCTGTTTCATCCCAGGTTGGGTAGGTAGCGCGATAGATTTTATACCCTTCAAAATCCAAACCGTTACCTGTTACCACATCCGATATTTTATCATAACTGTTCTCGGAGATCGAATCCCAGTACAGGTTCACCTTATTATCACCGGCATAGGCTTTCAGTGTGGGCAGAACCGGGGCCTTGGCAAAATTATAGTCGTTATTGTAAATCAACTGTACTGTATTCTTGGTGCGGTATATATCATCCAGATTTTTACCGAAGAAAAAGGCCAATGAGATGTGCTCGGTCTGACCCACCCGTAACGGGAAGTAGGCTGTACCATAAATAAAATCACCGTCAACATTTTGTATCGCATCATTGAAAAAGCCCGGACGCAGTGTTTGCCACAATTGGTCATCATTTTGCAGACGAACATAGTTGTACGGTTCAAAGAAAAAGAAGCTGGTCAGACCGATCTGGTCTGATTCGTCGATATCTGTTTTATCAATATTCGGCTCACCCGGTAAACCGCTGTCTACCAGCGGTCCCGTTCCATCTGGCTGATAACCAGAGGTGGGCATCCCGTCGCCTTCACCAAAGTCATTCGTTCCGGGTTTTCCATCCAGGCCGACATCGTCCACATTGATATTCCAGTCATGATCGTTATCCACACCGTCATTACGCCCCTCATCGATCATATCCCGTTTCGTTTCGCCGGCCAGGTAATTGATGTATGAAAGACCGATATTTGGATTCTCCTCATCGATAAGCTCGTTCGCATTGTTGTCGATGCCATCTCCCGGAATTTCTATGTTCTCATCGATCAAACCATTAAGGTTATCATCCACATTGTTATATGGAATTTCTTTAAGGATATCATTGGCATTTATGGAGTAGCTTTTGCCATTGGCCGTAAAGGTAATTCCTTTCGTCGGAAAAGTTGTCCTGGTTCTCGGAAACAGCGGATCGGAATAATCGATCGTTATGATATCGCTACCCGGTGTAGCCGGTCGCGGTAAAAGCATACTCTCATCAATAGTGCTGCCGCCAACTGCGGCATCATTATCATCATCATAACCGTTGAGGGCATTGGCCGGACTTTCCAAGAAGGCATAACCCATATAATTCACCGGGGTCCAACCAGTATTACCGATATTGTCGGAATCCCACGAATAGGTGATGTTTTCACGGGCATCAAATCGGGAATTGTCATCATTGGTGTCATTATCACCACCGATGGTCGTTCCGACGATCATACCAAAAACGACCTTGTCATAATTGGTGGTACCGATATTGGTGATGTCGTAAATCCAAAATATGGTATTCTGGGCCAGCGTCTGAGACCATTGCAAGCCGCGGACATTTGCCAGGAGGCCAAGACCGCCGCGATCAGAATCTGTTGAATCAGGATAAAAACCCGATTTTTGAACAAACTCCCGGTCCCTGCTGTCATCCATTACCCAGTAACTTTCCTGATCGGCATTAAACTGATCCTTCCCGAAAAAACCATTCCATTGCCCCGGCCAGCCAGGATCAGTAGCATCGTTTTCACGGTCGGGCCAGGAGGCCGGCCAGCTTCTGCGTTGGTGACTCATAGCCACTACGTTGGAATCCGGATTGTCAAAGCCGGTCAGTGGCTCCCAACCCCAAAATATGGTTGTATTATTAGGATCCATTTCGTTATCGCCGCGTGGACCGTCGGCAACGGTAACTGGTGTAATAATTGACTGATTTTTCAATTCGATTTCCGCGCCGACCATTACGCTGATATCGCCGACATAAAAGTGGCCGGAATTAATCGGCCATTCGCCGCCAAAGTCTTCCGCCGGGTTTTCCCGTCCAACCAGACCGTAATTAAAAAATGTTGTGCGGATCTGGTTACCGCCATGTACATTTTTCTTACGGGCGGTTGGTTTGCCTTTTGATGTCCGGTAGTACTGTGCTTGTGCTGTGAGCGGCGGACAAAGCAGCACTGCTGCAAATAACAGGAGGAATATCCGATTCATTTTCATCCTTTTCACCTTGGCTAAAAGTTTAACGATAGTCCTATCTGAACACGACGCGGCGCGGTGTAAAAATCCGGCCGGATGATGTAACGCGGATCTGCGTCAGCCCCGCTGACGGCACTGCGCAACGTGTAGGTGGCACGACCTGTGTCATCCCAGACACCCTGCTCATTCCGAGTGTCGAAGAGGTTGTATATTTTGAGGAAAACCATCAGTGGCACCTGCTGGTCGGCGATGGAAAAAGGAAACTTCTTATTCAACTCCAGATCAACCGTAACCAGGTTCGGACGGCGTTCGCTATTCTCCGCCAGCCCCAGCGAACCGGTGGTAACATCGGCACCGCGCTGGGTACCCTGCACCGGGTTGGGAGTATACGGCAACCCTGATTCATAACGCCCGAGAATGCTGATACCCCAGCTTGCGTACCCGCCATAAACATTGATATTGAGGATGTGCGTACGGTCCCAATCCATTGGAATAATATTGCGACGCGGTTCACGGTTGGCCTGGATATCGTTAAAACCGTCGATGGGATCGGAGGCGTTCCCTTCCGCAATCTGAAAAGTATAAGCCAAATTCGCCGAGAAATAATTGTAAAACGCTTTCTTCAGCGTGAAAGTAATGCCGCGGATATTGGCGTAATCACGGTTTTCATACTGCGAATAGAAGATATCCGGGCGATAGGTTTCATGAAGTATTGACGTTCCTACCCAATTTCGGATATCACGGTAAAAACCGGTCACATCGATGGCCACCTCTGTCGAAAGTTGCTGCTGCAGGCCGATTTCATACATCACCGTTTGCTGGGGTTTAAGATCGGCATTG
>CAYSHN010000429.1:0-3730 GCA_964430815.1 uncultured Calditrichota bacterium
TCCGTTCTAGAAGACGAAGCCATTGAATCCATCCGCAGTCATCTTAAAACCGCTATTAACCGGCAATTACTGAGCGATGTGCCCATCGCTGTTTATCTTTCCGGCGGTATGGACTCATCGTCCATCGTAGCCATCATGTCTCAGTTGAACGTATCCCCTATCAACACTTTTACCCTTGGTTTTAACGAAGAGACCGATGAGTTTGCGGATGCTGAAATGCTTGCCAGCCATTTCCATACCAATCATCATACCACTTCCCTGTCTTTCGAACCATTACAGCAATTTCCTGAAGTGATCTGGTATGCCGAGGAACCGAAGATCAATTTATTACAGGGTTTCAATATGTCGCACTTTGTTTCTTCCGGGCATAAGGTGGTATTGGGGGGTTTAGGCGGGGATGAATTGTTTATGGGTTATGACATCTATAAATATATCCGGCGGATTCAATCACTACTGGATCATGTACCACAGAAATTTCAGAGATCCTGGCTGGAACCGCTGAGTAGATTTTTATTTATTATCCAGAATAAATCGGGATTACTGCGTTTCGATGAATACCGGCGCGGCTTGCAGATGTTACTGTCCACCGGTAATCTTAATAAATTCTATCTCATTCTGCGTAATTGTTGGGATTATGATCGATTATTTTTTAAGGAAATCTATCATCCCGGTCTGATGACCGAAAATCTCCGGCCGGTGCATAGTTATTTTGATCCACTGTTTAAATCGGCCGCCGAAGGTCTTTCGGCCCTGGATGCAGTAAGCGTCGTAGAATTTCACAGTAAAATGGTCAACGATTATCTGCTGGTTGATGACCGCATGTCGATGGCTCACTCCGTTGAATTGCGTGTACCTTTCCTGGATAAGGATCTGGTCGAATATATGTTTACACTGCCCGCTGCTTTAAAAATGAAAAATAATATTACTAAATATCTTTTCCGCAAAGCCATGCAACCGTATCTGCCCCCGCAAATAATTAATAAAAAGAAGTGGGGATTTTCTATAAATCCCTATGAACTGTTCAAAAAAGATCTGAAAAATGTCGCTGAACTTATTTTAACTCGTTCTTTTATTGAGCAGCAAGGCATTTTCAACTATAAATATATCCGCAAAATTCTTGATTATCCACCCCACCCCAGGCTGCGCTGGCATTATAACTTTTTGTGGATTGTCGTCGGTCTAGCAATCTGGGAGAAAATGTTTATCGAATCTGACAGGTTTAAATCCCGCCAGCAGATGCTTGAAGATTACTTCTGAAGCAGATAAGCACTCGCGCTGACTGATTCATGATTAAAAATTTCCGGTCTGATCAGTCCTCCATCGGATTGGATTCCTGCCCGTACAAACATAAATCGCTTTATTTATTGATCCTGGCAAAATAAATATTATATTATATATAAATATTTACACACCATTATTATCTGCTATATTTAAACGGAGTCAGGCATGAAAAATATCACACTCGTGATCAGTATGATCAGTCTGTTGACGACCGGTTTATGTGCACAAGACTATTCGTTACACTTCGATGGCGAGGAAAATGCTGTTGATCTGGGTAATGTTTTAAATGACGTGAAGATCCCTTACACGATTACTGCCTGGATTAACTTTTCGGCGCAGGACCATGCTCAGATCATCTTTCATACCGATTATCCCCGACCCATTCCCCCTGTTCCCGATTACTTCGGTTTCAATTTAGCGCTCGGTCGATTTGACGCAGAAGGTGTTGTTTACAGGGACAGTTGCACATTGGTGTTTTCGTACAGTGATGGCGGGGGACATTCTTACGGGGATCGCCGTTCAATAGTCGGAGATCAATTGTTAAGCACCAATCAATGGATGCATGTTGCCTGCGTGGTGAGAGATGAAACGGATATGAATTTATACATCAATGGAGTGGAGGCGGCAGGTACTTATTCCGGCAGTGGAGATTCCATTGTACATAATGACTGGCATGCTTGGCTCGGTGCAAACTTTAATGGTTATCTGGATGAGATCTGGCTTTATAACCGGGCGCTTTCTGCGGAAGAGATCCAATACTGGATGAACAACGATCAGGATCCAGCGCTGGCTGAAGATCTCATCGGCTGCTGGCAGTTTGACGAAGGAAAAGGGGAAATCGCTTATGACGGAAGTGATAATAATTATGACGGCTTTATCTATGGTGCAACCTGGAGTACTAACAATCCAAAAAATTATATTTACACGAGTGTTCTTATCGACTCAATGCTGGCAGTTCCCGGTCGTACTCTGCTAATCCCGCTACGAGCTCATTTCCCGGTGGACAGTATGTTTAGTTCGATGCAAGCATCTTTTAACGGATTTCAGGATTATTTAGAATTTATTGGTATATATACAGAAAAAAGTTTGATCGGAACAGCGGGTTGGGAGATAGAGGTAAATGCAACCGATACTGTATTGTCCATCACTGCTGCCGGAGCTCAGGCCATCTCGGGAGATGGCATTCTGTTATGGCTTAAATTCAGAATCCCCGATAGTATTACTGTGAATGATGTGCCGATACAATTAAAAGATATATTATTTAACAATGGAGAAATACCGGTTATTAAAAGAGATGGAAATATTCATATCGTTTACTGCAATTTTCTGGTTGGCGATGTGGATCAGAACGGGGAAATACAGGCTGAAGATGCTGCGCTGATTCTTAAATATCTGGTCGGTATAATTGATCTTGATTTGTGTCAGATTTATAATGCCTATACCAGTACCGATCAGACGGTTTCCAGTCTCGACGCCGCGCTGATCCTGCAGTATGTAGCCGGTTCAATTGATACTTTGCCCTTTAATACCAGTAGTGATCTTTATAACGCGGACGCTTCT
This sequence comes from uncultured Calditrichota bacterium, assembly GCA_964430815.1. GTDB lineage: Bacteria > Calditrichota > Calditrichia > JAJRVZ01 > JAJRVZ01 > CAVZSQ01. Next base: position 2,842 of record CAYSHN010000429.1, read on the forward strand.
ATTTTTTTACCGTGGACGGAATATCTTTATGAGCCTGTTGTTGAAATTCCCCTGATTATAACCGGTAGCAATATTTACTCCTTTAAAATGCAAATAAGTTATACGCCGGAATACATGACCTTTCAGGAAATAATTTGGCCGGATACAATGAGCAATTATCTCAAAGAAATCAAGATCGACAATGGCAAAATCCGTATCGTCACAGCAGGTGAGACTGCAATGAACCTGGAAAAAGATACGTTATTGACCTTAAGGTTCGCGGTTAACAATCCTGATTTTCATGAAACAACCCTGACTGTGGACTATTTGTTTTGTAACGAAATGTTTCAATCGTTTTACGTATCACTGATGCAAATATATAATTGGATATCCGCTATTAATAATTCTTTTCCTCAAATTCCCGGTAAATTTGAATTGACCCAAAACTATCCGAATCCATTTAATCCAACGACAACTATTTCCTTTACTTTACCACAAGAGGAATTCGTTACTCTGACAGTATACGATGTGAGCGGTCGATTCGTAACGACACTGATCGATAAACGGCAAACGGCCGGTAAGCATATAGTGGAATGGAATGCGAACAGCAGCAGTTCAGGAATTTACTTTTATAAAATTCAAGCAGGCAGCAAAAGTCTGGTTAAAAAAATGATGCATATCAAGTAATTAGATATGGATACATATTTTCCTTGAAGATTAACAACTATCATCCTACTTTTATATGAAGGGAATTAACTAATTTAATTGCCTTCATTATTATTATATTACTTTTAGCATTATACAGATTACCCATATCCTGATTATCTAATGAGAAAAATGAAACAATCTCATCATCCACAGTGTCCTTAACACCCAAACTCTTCATCAAACCCTCAAAAGGGGATGGTTT
>CAYSHN010000430.1:0-3727 GCA_964430815.1 uncultured Calditrichota bacterium
CGGCGATGCAAATAAATCTTTGAACAGAGCAAAATAAGTGATAATCGTCGACAAAACGAATACCACCGGTATGAAGCGGAAAATAATTTTTCGTTGATGTCGCCCCAGTCTGAAGGTTGAAACAGTCTTCGATTTTCCGGAGTGGATATCCGTGATCGTATCTTCCAGCGCTGCCGACATTTCCTGCATGGACTGGAAGCGTTTTTCCGGGTTTTTATTGAGCGCTCGGTCAATAATTTTTTCCAGTGCCAGCGGGGTATCGGCACGAATTTTACTGATGAACTCAGGATCTTCGTTGACGATTGCATACATCACCGCCTGTTCATATTCGCCCTTAAAGGGATTTTCTCCAGCAAGCATTTCATATAAGATAACCCCCAGGGCCCATATATCGGTGCGATGGTCAATTTTCTTTCCCATCGTCTGCTCGGGCGACATGTAGGCCATCGTACCTACCGTGGTTCCGGTGCGGGATAATACACTTTGACCAGGGAACTTAGCCAAACCGAAATCGATAATTTTTGGTTTCCCATCTTCACTAAACAGAATATTGGCCGGTTTGATATCACGATGCACAATGTTTTTGTTATGGGCCTTCTGTAAGCCTTCGGCGATACACATGGTAATCTTTATGGTCTGTTCAATGGTCAGATCCTTTTGCTTTATCTTATCCGATAGGGCGCCTCCGTCGTAATAAGCCATGGCGATAAAGGGATTTTCTTCACTCTCGTTAATTTCATATACAGTACCAATATTGGGGTGGTCAAGGGCAGATGCCGCCTGTGCTTCATAGATAAAGCGGGTACGGGTCTCTTTATCATGTATCAATTCATAGGGCAGGAATTTTAGGGCCACTTTGCGTTTAAGTTGGAGATCTTCAGCCAGGTAGACTTTGCCCATGCCGCCTTCACCGAGTTTTTCGAGGATTTTGTAATGGGAGATAACTGTACCAATCATTTATAAGACCTATCGTTTATAAATCGCTATAAATGATGCCATATTTGTATAAGTATATTTAAATCTAAAAGGAATGATGGGTAATAGAACGAGATATATTAATCAACTTTAGAAGGGATTGCAATATAATTGATCTAATGTGTAGTTAACAAAAAGGTACATCCTTATAAATCGATTGATAATTACCCCTTCGGAGCAAGGCAATTCTATAGGCCTGCCTTGACCTTAGGCCCTGGACACCTTATCAAATGTGATGATCAGCAGGGTTCTGTGGGATCCCTATACACTCCGCATGAACCCACTGTATAGATATAGGCCATTAAAGTTGCTTTATTGAAATTTTTTGGAATTCTAAAAGGGGATATTTTGGTAAATCTATCAAATATGCATTAAAATGCCAATAATCACTCCAAAAAATATTTTTTTGCGACACCAATGTAAAGTATTAATTAATATCAGGATAAATCCTCCATCTCAATGGGACTTAAAATCCCATGCCCGCCTGAGGCGGGCGTATCGGCCGGAGGAAGCACGCAGTGCTGACGTAGGAGTCCGGCCGTAGTCCCGGGTAACCGGGACGTAGGTCTCACGTCAGGGAGATCCTCGGTACAAAAAAAATCCCGATTAATCGGGATTTTTAATTTCGAAATCCTAAACTCGAAACAAATACTAAATCTCAAATTCCAAACTACAATTACTAATTACCAATTACAAATTATTTAAAGGAAAGATACACCCCTAAAATTCTGGAGTTCTTTCGAATGCCTCGACTTCGCTCGGCACAAGTTTCGTATTTTGTACTTCGAGTTTAGTTTATAGTACCGGCCGGAGGAGGCCTGAAATGCCAACGTAGGGTTCCGGCCGAAGTCCGGGCTAACCGGGACGTAGATCTCATGTCAGGGAGATCCTCGGTACCAAATAAAAACGATAACTTAAAAGTCCGGAGAAATTTTGCATCCGGGTTTTTTTGCTAAATGGAACCCCATCCGCCCTGCTGAAAATCCCATTGTTATTATAGCAAATTACAGTGGATTTTTTGTATCAGCTTAATTTTATCTTAATCGTCTGCATATTTAATGTGAATAAAGAGGCCAAACGCTTCTAAGGAGGGGCTATATTTATAATTGCGAATAGAAGTAACATCCAAGAACGGCAAGCATTTAAAGGACATATTTATTATATCGTACATCAATTAGTTTATTTATATTGTATATGTAGGTGGAGTGATTCCACTTAAAAATATATAGATCTAAGAGAACGGAGAACGACAGATGCCGAATGGTGATTCCGATTGCTGTGGAACGTGCTGGTTCAATGCTAAAAACAAAGGTCAAGCAGGTTATGTGCCTGCGAGTGATCCCGATCCCGCGTTCTGTTCCATTCGTAACCTTTCTATAGAAGATCCGTTTTATACTTACTGTGCTAACCACCCCCACCGCCGACCCGAACAGAATCCGATACCAATAGGACCGGTGTTCACGGGAGATTCGTCCGGAACGAGGCGATTCTGGCAACCCTCCCCGGATACAGAGGAGATTCGGCAACACCTACTCTCCTTACTCAATGCTCTGGAGCAGCAGCCGGCATTAGAGTATCCAATCGGCATGTACACAGACGAGGTCGTCGTATGGCAAATCGGGGAGTTCCGAGAGAAGCGAGCTATCGACTGCTTGCGGCGAATTGCGGATTTCGATACCTCGGCCAGGGAAACAGGTCCATTCGGTCGGACTAGACGGTAACTTATTCAGCTTGCGCAGGAAGCGATTGCTAAAATCGAAGGAAGATTTGCAGAACAGAGTTAAATACCGGGTCCGTGAATAGTTGGCAGGCATAATATAAGTGCAAGATCAACGCCGACATTAATTACCTTACTATGATACATTAAGGGTGAAAGTATGAATTATAATTGGTGTGTTGTTATGTCCATATTTTGTTTTCTGGCATTTTTTAAATCGACCCGGACGAAAAATGATCTTCCTCTTAATAAGTTGAATAACAACTTCGTGATATTAAATCCCACTCAACATGGTATTGATGCTGATATAAAGGTCCTGAGAATCGGTAGCCCACCCTATTGGACTCCAACGGAGAAAGATATCCAGAAACTGGAAAACATGTTAGTGGGTTTTCTTAAGCAAAATCCTGCATGTAACGGGAAAACGGTAGATTTGAATAACTATGGTCGACGATTTGACTTCATTGTTAGCTTAGAATAAAAATGATTAAACCACTTATTATTATGTTTAGCTTATACTTTATCTCCAACGTTCAAGATGCTGAACATGAAATAATAATAACCTTGGAAGATAAAAAAATTGTTGCACTACCGAAGACTCATCAATCATATGAATATTATAGTAAGCTAATTAACCAGGCCTTTTCTAGAAAACATCCTATCGGCCTTCTTATATCAAACGATCACCAAATCACAGAAGTACGACCATCAGACAATGACATTGTTGAGAATATTATAAGAGATAAAAAATTACTTAAAGTTTATTTTATGGGACATAATGGCATTTTCCGGCTTGATTTTGATCATCCCTGTTTTGATGTTTTATATATGAACTTAAATAAATCTAAAATTAACTCTCAACGAGTATGGTTTTTGGCACAATTATCTGATTTAATATTATTAGATGTAAAAATTGATGAAAAAAAATAATATAATCTAACATATATTTGTCCTTTCAAGTCATGAGGAAATAATGTTCCCTTGCGAAAAATCTATTTCCGCGTAACTTGGTTGTTTATATAGCTCACTCTGATG
>CAYSHN010000431.1:0-3722 GCA_964430815.1 uncultured Calditrichota bacterium
TGCAGACTGGATCAAGTATGAACAGGTTATCAGCGATCTGGCAGAACAGCAGCGCACAGTACTTCTGGTCGGTCCGGCGATGACCTGGGGTACCATGGCCGGCTATTCGGATCCGGTAGTCTGGCTTGACGCTTTTTATGAAGCCTACCGTACCGCCAACGGAGGAAGGGATCCTCAAATCGATTACCTGGCTTTTCACTGGTATGACTATGGGCTGGCAACACAACTTGACCGTTTGCAAAAATACGGCAAGCAGGTCTGGATCACCGAAATGGCCAACTGGAATGCCCAGATTAATTCCTATGACAAACAAGCTCAGCAGATGCAGCAAATGGTTTCTTTATGTGAAAGCAGGGATGATGTTTTCCGCTACGCCTGGTATATTGGACGCGGGGCAGAGGACAAGTATACCAATTTGTTTAAAGCCGATCCGGGAGATCTGAATGATTTGGGCAAATTGTATATTAGTTTACCCTATTCGAAATGAACTCGCAGAAGCAATAAGTATCTAAACTTGCTAAAAAATATAATCATTTAACAGTAACTCCTGAAACCTACAACCCGAATTGCTGCTTCCAAGTCAGAACATGTTTTTTTATTGCACGAATATGATTATTGTCTACTCATTTGGACTTAATCCTGTGCTAATTGTGCAACTGAGTGCGGTTCTGGATGGACTGTTATTGACTCCCTTGCAGGCCATTGGGGTTCTGATTGGACTATATGTAGTTATGCCAAAATTATTTAACGAGGAAGCAGGTAAATATTAAAACCACACTGGATATTTGCAGCAGGACTGCTAATTGCATTTTTAGTTTTTGCCAATTTCTGTGTTTTCCAAATACCTTACATTTTGTAGATTTATTCTATTCGTGATAAACTATGGATTGAGACGTACCGGTGTTCAGGATTCTATTCTTATGAAATTTATTTTATTACCGGTTTTCTTATTAAGTATTGTTTCATTATTTTGTGAAGAAGTATTGAAAAGTAATGTTATTGAGAACTGAATTAAATAAACTATTTGCCACTTCCTGAATTAAAGATTTAAGCAGGACTTTAGTAAAGTGGGGAAAATTTCATGAAGATAAGCAATGTCAAGCAGATGCGGGAGATGGATCAGCAGGCTGTCGGAAAATATGGAATCACAGAAGAACTGCTGATGGAAAATGCCGGTAACGCAGCATTCTTTGCCCTGCAGCAGGAGTATGATCTTTACAATAAAAAAATTCTGATCTTCTGCGGTGTCGGTAATAATGGCGGTGATGGTTTTGTGCTGGCCCGCAAATTACATTCACGGCAAATTGATGTTCAGATTGTCATCCTCGGTGATCCGGCTAAATTCAAAGGCCCGGCAAAGTTAAATTACGATATCGTCCAGAAATTAATGTTGAATCCTTTATTATATAACCGCGTAAAAAATCTTTCTGCTTTGATTAAACATTATGATCTTATTATTGATGCTCTTTTTGGTACTGGTCTGGATCGTGAAATATCTGGTGACTATAAAAAAGTTATTGAACATATAAATTTCAGTGGAAAAAAAGTAGTCAGTCTGGACATTCCTTCTGGCATCCAGGGCGACAGCGGGCAGGTTCTGGGTTCTGCAGTACAGGCGAATATGACCGTTACCTTCGGTCTGCCCAAGACCGGTAATTTGCTGTATCCTGGTTATGCCTACGGCGGAAAATTGTATTGCACCCATATTTCGTTTCCGCCGGAGTTGTATAACCGGCGGGATATTCTGGTAGAGACCAATAATCCGCTGGCGCTACCGGTGCGTAAACGTGACGCCCATAAAGGAAGCTGCGGGAAAGTACTTTTCATTGCCGGATCAGCCAATTACCTGGGAGCGCCATATTTTGCTGCCCAATCATTTTTGAAATGTGGCGGCGGTCTTTCTTTCCTGGCTACGCCGGAAACGGTGGTTGCATCTATAGGTTCCAAAGGGAGAGAGATCGTTTTTGTGCCACAAAAGGTGACCGCCAAGGGCAGTATCGCTGCGGAAAATAAGAAGTCCTTACTTAATTTTTCTAAAAAGGTCGATCTGGTGGTGATAGGACCGGGTTTATCGCTGCAGCAGGAAACCCAAGAGTTAGTCCGGGAACTAATAGCAGAAATCCACAAACCATTATTGATTGATGGGGATGGTTTAACCGCAATTGCCGAAGATCTGTCCATTCTAAAAAAACGAAAAGAACAAACTCTGCTTACACCGCATCCTGTAGAAATGTCCCGCCTGCTTAAAATGGAACCGGGTGAACTGCAGTCCGGAAGGATAGCGATTCTACAAAAGACCTGCGCCGACTTAAAAGCAGCGATAGTTTTAAAAGGTGCTCATTCTTTAATAGGTTATCCGGATGGCAGGATATTTATCAATCTGAGTGGCAATCCGGGTATGGCTACCGCCGGAAGTGGGGACGTATTGACCGGTGCTATTGCCGCCATGTATGGATTGGGATTTTCACTGGAAGATGCATTGCGCATGGGAGTTTTTGGACATGGACTGGCAGGTGATCTGGCTGCTGCATCGATAGGTGAAGATGGATTAGTGGCTGGTGATATTATGGCCAGTCTGCCGGGAGCAATGAAGATGCTTCGAATTCAATCTGATAAAATATCACAGAGCTTTTATAATTCCATTTTCATGGTATAATTTCTATTCATTACAAATCGATTGCATCATATTTATGGCTTTTTTACTTTTACTCACCGGACAATTGATGATTAATCATTGTACTTTTTCGATATGTATTAATGCAAAGTAATGGAGCTATTATGCAGTACTTTATTGGTCTGGATGTCGGTACAACTGGTAGTAAAGCGATCCTGATAGATGAACAGGGAAAAATACTAGCCACGCACACTTCAGAATATCCAATGTTTACCCCCAAGCCTTTGTGGACCGAACAGAATCCGGAGGATTGGTGGCGGGCTTCATGCGAAGCATTTCGTGCCGTCGTTGTGAAGAGCGCTGTCCCGGTTAATGATATAAAAGGTATCGGTCTGACCGGTCAGATGCATGGGTTGGTGTTGTTGGACAAAGAGGGTAGAATCCTGCGCCCCTGCATCATGTGGAATGATCAGCGCACCTCAAGCCAATGTGCCGCGATTACAAAAAAAATTGGTTTTAAAAAACTGATGGCAATAACCGGCAATCCTGTTCTGCCCGGTTTTACCGCGCCCAAAATCCAATGGGTGCGGGATAATGAACCAAAAATATTCAAACAGATCAAACATATTTTATTACCTAAAGACTATATCAAATACCGGCTAACCGGTGTACTGAACAGTGATGTCTCGGATGCTGCGGGTACTTCATTGCTGGATGTCGGTAAGCGTCGCTGGTCTGAAAAGATAGCCAAAGCATTGGGGATTCCAATAGAGTGGCTACCGGAAGTAACCGAATCGGCAGAAGTCATTGGACAGGTAACGGCAGCGTCGGCTGTGGATACCGGACTTGTCGCCGGCACACCAGTGGTTGCTGGTGCGGGCGATCAGGCTGCCGGAGCCGTGGGCAGTGGGACAGTTCAGTCTGGTGTAATTTCGGTATGTCTGGGTACTTCGGGCGTAGTATTTGCCCATACCAATCGTTTAACCATCGAACCGCATGGACGTTTGCACGCCTTCTGTCATGCGGTTCCGGGTAAGTGGCATTTAATGGGCGTAACACTTTCAGCTGGCGGTTCTTTCCGTTGGTACCGTGATACATTTGCCGGTAT
>CAYSHN010000432.1:0-3719 GCA_964430815.1 uncultured Calditrichota bacterium
TTCTGCATCGTGATATCAAACCGGATAATCTGCTTGTTGTCGCAAATAATATTATTAAGCTATGCGACCTGGGCTTTGCCCAACCGATTAGTTGCGGTACAACAACTACCTCTTCTGATACTACCTGCGGAACACCTCAATATATGTCACCGGAACAGGTTAAAGGCGAGGAGGTGGATCATCGGTCAGATATCTGGTCACTGGGTGTGGTACTATATGAGATGCTCACGGGCCAGTCGCCGTTTAAAGGGGATTATGAACAAGCGGTGATATATGCGATTCTCAATGAAAATCCCCAGCCCCTTACCGCCTTACGAACTGGAATCCCCTTGGAATTGGAACGTATCGTTAATAAAACTCTGGCTAAAAAACCGGATGAACGGTATCAACATGTTGATGAGTTATTGGTAGATTTGCGACAGATTCAGGAAACAGGAAAAGCACTAATTTCGAAATCCGAAATAATAAAAAAGCATAGATCTAACCTGAAAAAATATATTCTTTCCTCAATAGCGGTTCTGCTGCTAATACTTGCTTTCATTTTTCTCAAGCCTTTATTTGTAAAAGATATTGCGACTGCGGAACCTAAACCGGTCGTGGTTATAAGTTTTAAAAATCTTACTGGCGATAAAACCTATGATTATCTGCAGGAAGCCATCCCCAATCTATTAATCACCAGCCTGGAGCAATCCAAATATTTGCGAGTAGTATCCTGGGAGCGTATTTACGATTTGCTCAAACAATTAGGTAAACAGGATACCGGGGTAATTGATCAGGAGACAGGTTTTGAAATTTGTCGAATGGAAGGTGTGGAATCAATTATACTAGGCAGTTATATAAAAGCTGGTGATGTTTTTGCCACCGATGTCAAAGTGCTGGATGTACAGAGCAAACAACTGATCAAGAGTGCAAGTTCCAGGGGTGAGGGGGTGGGGAGTATTCTTCAGAATCAGATTGATGACCTGAGCCGGGAAATTTCGCAAAGCGTAGGTATCTCAGAAAATCTTATTAAAGGGACGCAACTGCGCATTTCGGATGTGACTACTGCCTCGATGGAAGCCTACCATAATTTTATAAAAGGACAGGATGCTTTTGATAAAATGTACTATGAAGATGCCCGCAAGTACCTAGAACGAGCTATTCAGATAGATACAACTTTTGCCCTTGCCTATCTATATCTTGCCCGGGTCAATGGGACGTTAGATGAAGATGAGGCCAGGGATTATAATTATGAAAAGGCTAAAATGTATGCCAACCGGGCAGGCGACAAAGACCGTATGTACATCGAAGCTTATTACGCCCGCAGTATTGAAAAAAATCCGGATAAACGTTTCATGATGTTACAGCAGATAGCTGATAAATACCCCAGGGAAAAACGGATTTATTATGATTTAGGTCTTTACTATCATGGACAGCAAGAATATCGGAATGCTATCGATGCTCATAATCGGGCTTTGCAACTGGATCCCAATTTTGGAGCGGTCCTCAATGATCTTGCTTATGTTTATGGGGACATGGGAGAATTTGAAAAAGCCGATGCGTATTTGAAAAAATATTCCGAAGTGTTACCCGGGGATGCTAATCCGTACGATTCTTATGGCGAACTATATTTACGAACGGGACAATTTCAGAAAGCACTCGAAAAATATAAAGAAGCAATAGAGGTCAGACCAGATTTTGGATCGGAGTGGCGCATTGCCTGGATCTGTAGTTTTCAGGAAGATTACAAATCCGCTCTCGAATGGACGGATAATTATATCACCCGTGCGAAATCACCAGGGGTTGTATTAGCAGGGTACTTGTGGAAAAGTATTTTTTCTTATTTATCAGGAAATCCTGCTCAAACCTTGTCATTTCTTGAACAGTGTATGGAACGCAGCCGGGAAATTAAAAGCCAGGAAGCAAAAGGAATAACCGAATTGATAACGGCATGGATTTTATTGGATCAGGGTGAAATAAAAGAAGGGTATAAACATAATACCAGTGTATACGAGTCTAATATTATAGAGTCACCCCAGTATAAAGCCAATCATAAAGCGGATCTGGTTTTTTATCGTGGACTGACTTATGTAATACAATCAAAAATTGATTCAGCAAGACTGGAATTAGATAATATTCATCAACTTTTTTCAGACTTGACCCCATTGGCAAAAGAAAGATTTCGGTATAATCAGGATTATCTGTATACCCAAATTTTATTAGCAGCAGATTCTCTGACCGCAGCAGAGCAGATTAATAGATCCATGAAACCGCTGGAGACACCATTCCAATTCAACTTTAATTGGTTAATGTTTAATTTCCCTTTAAGCAAAGATGGCCTGGCCCGGGCATATCAAAGGCATGGTAAAACAGAGCAGGCTATCGCAGAATACAAAAAACTCATTGACCGTGATCCTAAAAAATATGGCTTGCGATTAATCTATCCCAAATATTATTACCGCCTGGCAAAATTATATGAACAGAAAGGTCAACTAAAGGAAGCCATCGAACAATATAAAGCATTTCTAAAAATATGGCGCGATGCTGACCACGATTTACCGGAATTAATCGATGCTAAATCAAGATTGGCAAAATTGATGGGGAATTGAGACATTGAATCAGTGACTCATTATACCAATATACCAATGACTCAATGAATCAATAAAGAAGGTATCATACCGAGTCTGCCAGCTAGCGGACGAGGAATCTTATCTTGGGGGAAGGGAATGTGTTCCATGATCGGTAAAATCATTTCTCTTTATAAAATCCTAAAAAATCCGGGGCAGATAGTATGAAGGTGGTCTATAAAATACATATCTTAGACTGACCAGGGAGGTGATCCGAACATGAATCATGGATCAATAAATAATTGTAGGGAGGATTAGATTATGAAACTGCCATCTATCCAACAAGTCGTTCAAGATTCGGTACATACTTTTATACGTTTTCCGTTTGTTCTGATTAACGCAGTGGTCGGGACCATTGCCGTGGTGATTCTCATCGACCATGAAGGTTCACCGCAGGCAACTATCCTGTTTAATATTTTAATGGCCGCAATACTCGGTATACCGTTGCTAATTGCTTTGGTTCTGGTGGCCGAAAAACGTAAATGGAGTAAATTGTTTGCTCTGGGTATTCAACTGCTGGGGGTAATGCTGCTGGTCGCCTATGGATGTATGATACCGTCGGATTTAGGGAATGCTCCGGCGATCTATATTCTGCGCCAGTTGATACTCGCTGTGGCCTTGCACCTGTTGGTGGCCTTTGCGCCATATCTAGGAGTAGGGGAGTACAATGGATTCTGGCATTATAATAAAACACTTTTTCTCCGGCTGGTTAATGCAATTATTTTTGCTATTGTTCTATATGCCGGGCTTTCTCTGGCTCTGGCGGCACTTGATCATTTATTTGGTATGAATGTGCCGATTAAACGCTACGGTGAATTATGGTTTATTATTAACGGAATTTTTACCACCTGGTTTTTTCTGGCCGGTATCCCGCAAGATCTGGCCAGTCTGGAAAATTCGACCGATTATCCGAAGGAGATCAAGGTTTTTGCCCAGTACATTCTTTTTCCTTTAGTACTAGTTTATTTGGTTATCCTGTATGCTTACCTGATAAAAATCACTGTCGAATGGAATTGGCCGCAGGGGTGGGTGAGTAAACTCATTCTGGGATTTGCAGCGACCGGCATTTTTTCACTCCTGTTACTGCGAGAGAGAGGAGTCGAACCTCCACGT
>CAYSHN010000433.1:0-3715 GCA_964430815.1 uncultured Calditrichota bacterium
CGGAACAGGAAATAGATAAATTTTTACAATCCCAGGGTCTGATTCCCCGTACAGAATAGGGATGGTAGGTTGGAGAAGATCTTTTCAGCATTGACCCTGGCTTTAACCGATAGTTTTGGATTAGCGTTGCTGGCTGCTTTTGGCTGGGGCCTGGCCAGTATCATCTTGAGTCCCTGTCACCTGGCCAGCATTCCTTTACTGATCGGTTATCTGAGCCGGCAAAAGTCGATTCGTGCTAATAAAGTATTTTATCTCTCCTTTTTATTTGCCCTGGGTATTTTGGTTACTCTGGCGGTAATCGGACTGGTTACCGCCGCCACGGGACATATACTGGGGGATATTGGTCTGGCGGGGAGAATACTGGTTCTACTGATATTTTTATTTGCCGGTTTATACCTGATGGATTTGATCCATGTCCCCATCCCGTCTTTGAATTTAATCGATACTCCCCGAAATCAAAACCGCGGTGCTTTCCTGTTAGGCTTGCTGTTCGGATTCAGTTTAGGCCCCTGTACGTTCGCTTTTATGGCTCCTGTACTAGGATTACTATTCAGTATCAGCGCTGATCATTATCTGCAGGGTATTATGCTGCTGGGCGCTTTCGCCCTGGGACATTGCTCCGTCATTGTGGCTGCCGGTGGATTGATGAGTATAATTCAAAGGTATGTGGACTGGAGTGGAAATAGCAGGGCAGTCATCTATTTGAGAAGAATCTTTGGTTTTCTGGTGCTGTGTGCCGGAGTATATTATCTGTACCAGTATGTGCTTTAAACCAGTTCATTAAAATAATTCCATTTCTGCCCCATCCTTCCTTTTCCTTCAAGAGCTTGATAATTATTTGTTTTCTTTTCAGAATGTGTTACATTTATAAAAAAGGTAACACGAAATTAATATGCAATTGATTCGTTTTGGAGTTTCACTGCCAGAGGAGCTGATCTGGCGCTTTGACCGCCTGATCCGTCGGAAAAAATACCCCAACCGTTCAGAGGCCATTCGCGATCTGATTCGCAAGGAACTGGTGGAGGAGGAGATTGTGACCGATGCAGAGATCGTTGGTGTGTTGACTCTTCTGTACAACCACCACCAGCGTGAACTGCAGGACCGCCTGGGACGGCTGCAACATGATCATCATGACCGCATACTCTCCACCACCCATGTCCATCTGGATCATGACAATTGTCTGGAAGTGGTATTATTGAAGGGGCGGGCCGGAAAAATCAAGCAACTTTCGGATGAGATGATCGCGTTGAAGGGGATCAAACAAGGCCAGTTGTACCGTACTACCACCGGTAAGAATATAACCTGAGTCAACTAGGGCAGTTCAAAAACCATAACCGGAATTAAAAAAAATGATAAATAGAAATAGTGATTTCCGTTTAAAAATTGTATTAGTCCTATTGTTCCTGGTATGTGTTATTATACTTAAGGTTCATCATACCTGGCCGCTGTTAATCCTGGCCGCCTGGTTGGGTGTTTCAATCTTGTTAAGTCGGGTTGATCCACGTGTGCTGTTCAGCAAAGTTATTAAAGTGTATCCAATGATTTTTCTGGTTACTATTCTGATACCTTTTACCAACACTAATTTAGCGGAACAATCCACCATTCTGTTCTTTAAGGTTAATACGACCGGTTTGATTCAGTTTATTGAAATAAATATTAAATTTATAATGATCCTGATCTGTACTACTATCTTCAGTCTAACCACTTCCCCACAGCAGATTGTATCCGGGATGGAGTCTCTGGGTCTGGCCAGCTGGATCATTGCGGTTTTTTTCCTGATGCAACGCTACATGGTAATTTTAAAAGCAGAACTTCAGCGGCAGGTTAATGCTTTTCGTTCTCGTTATATTTATTTGAAGCCCGTGCAGCGGATTAAGTATTTTTCCAGGTTGCTGACCATTTTTAGCGTGCGCACCTTTGGCCGTAGTGAACGTTTATACCAAACCATGTTGAGCCGTGGTTTTACTGGACAAATTTATTCAGTGGTACGACAAAGCTGGACGGTTCGTGATAGCCTGATCCTGGGTATCAATCTGTTATTCTTTGCAGTGGTATTTATCGTTAGATAAATAAGTATATATTTTTATTAAAAAATAGTATGTAAAGTATAAAGGTAACACAAAGGTTGTAAAAATATGCTGAACATCTTTTTGAGACGAGGCTGGTTTTGGTTGGTACTGTTTTTATCGATGAGCGGGAAAAGTGTTGCAGGAGTGCCGGAATCTGATACCTTAAAAGTTTTTGAATCACGGGATTCCATTATAGTTGTAGCCGATCGATTTGAGTTGACTTTAAAAGAATTAGCGTACAGCTATAATATCATTGATAACAATGAAATACAATTATTAGCCAGACATTCCGCTTTGGAATTAGTTGATATGGTCAGTCCATCGGCCTTTGTATTGGAAAAAAATATAATGGGCTATGGCGTGGGCCTAGCCGGAGCCGGTAGCATTAATATCCGCGGACAGGGCGGCCAGCCCAATGCCGGTCTGCTGGTCCTGATTAACGGTCATCCGGATTTCATGGGCTTGTTCGGACACCCGCTGCCGGATGTATACGGCACCGATGATATATCCCAGGTGGAAATTCTATCCGGACCGGCTTCAACGGTTTTCGGCAGTCAGGCTATGGCCGGGGTAGTCAATATTAAATCGACTCCTGATTTTTCAATTCCATTAAAAATTTCAACCTCAGCCGGATCCTATTCGTCTTACAATGTAGGAATCAATCTGAACCGGCGTTTGGGCCGGCATGGAATTTCTCTGACCGCCCGGCAGCGGGCTACCGCTGGTCATATTGATCAGACATCTTTTAAATCGCTGCATTTACAAGCGGGATGGTATTATACCATTTCGCCAGTCTGGGAACTTACACTGGAGGGAAGGTACGTCCCGTATGAATTTGATGATCCGGCGCGGGTTGAAGCAAACGATAAATTAGGTATGTATGGAAAAATTCGTCGTGGTATGGGTAGTATTACTTTAAAAAATAACTACAAGCAGATACAGGGGTCAACTCAGGTTTTCAGCAATCTGGGTCATCACCGCTTCAGTGATGGTTTTGAATCTCATGATTATTCCTGGGGCATATCGACCTATCAACAATGGAAAATATCCACGCAATTAAATCTGGCTGGCGGTGGGGAATTTATACGTTATGGCGGGAAAGCGAGTGTCAGGGATGACAAATTCAGCGAAGATTCTTTTGGCATTTATTTTCTCTCCTTTTATAATTTGTCAACATGGATCAATTTAAAGGGTGGACTCCGTTACCAGCGTAGTTCACTGAATTTATCCCAGGTTACACCGTTAGCCGGAGTCGGCATTAATATTCTGTCGAATCTGCAATTCTATGCCAATTATCAGAGCGGTTTCCGTTATCCGACCATCAATGAATTATATTTATTTCCACCTTCCAATCCTGATCTGAAAGCGGAAAAAGTCAACAGCGGAGAAGCGGGACTGACCTATTACTGGCAGAACAAAAATTATATCCGGCTGGCCGTTTACCGTAACTATGCATCTAATTTAATTCAGACTATAACTAATCCTGTACCACCTCCCCGGTCTCGTTATGCCAACAGTGGTGCAGCCAAACAATGGGGGTTGGAAGCGGAGGTGTCGTATGCTATCTTCAAGTGGCTGTCGGGACAAATTGGAGTCTCTCAAATGGAACCGGATCGTCTGACCGCCTACAATCCGGAAACACAGTT
>CAYSHN010000434.1:0-3714 GCA_964430815.1 uncultured Calditrichota bacterium
ACTCCATCATCAACAGTAAATTTGAATAAATCTGACGGCAACTGTGTACCAATTACTGTTTTATTTATCTTTATTTTCGCAGTTTTGAGCTGTGCACCCCTATTGGTTATTTCTACCTTTTGTTCCAAATTGCTGGAGCAGCTATCACACCCAATATCAATTGGTCCCGATGGGCAATATGTTACAGAAGAGTAAGTATAGAGATTCGAACATGGATAGCTTTCCTCTATGGTATATTTGCCCCAGTTAAGACCTTTCCAACAATCTGAACCACCCTCTCCTAGGGTTATCGGATCTTTTCCGGCTATAGGATTGCCATTTTTATCACAAAGAGTAAATATGGCTTTATCATCACCTCTAAGACCATGTTTTCTAATAATTAGGATACCCGGTTTCTGCTGGTTTCTTAAGGTGACTATTACAGGGTCACAAAGCGGACCATCACCAGGCTCAACGGTTATCTTCATGCTGCTGTCAATAAAATCGTAACAGTCTTTATTATAATATTCTACCGGTGTATATGTCCCGGGCGAAACAAGAAAATAATTTGGGTGATCTTCACTAAATGGAAGAGGTAATGTCGAATTTTCCCCTTCAAGTTTTACCAAGAATGGATTGCAATCATCGACATCAGTACCGTCAGGAGCAATAACATTCTTGATAACTTTTATGAGTACAAATTCCTGTCTGTTGACAATATCGATCTGCTCGTTTTCACTATCCGGATCAAAGTAGATTGGCAAGAATCCTGAAATCTGCATATAGCCTGTCTCATCAGACTCTACTACCCTGTAAATGTGATCCTTTTCTACTCTGCTAAATACTGCATTTAGACCTTCGGCAACTGGTTTTGTTTCAATATCTTCCCAGATTAAATCTTCCAGATCTTCCAAATCCAGATTATTCAAATCCAGGTTTTTAAAATCTTCCAGGCTAGCTAAACCCAGACGCTGTAAAGTAACGGAAAATTGTTTTGGATCTGAAACCTGGGTACATCCATCAGGTCTAACCACATCTTTTGTTACAGTAATTGTTCCGTATTGAGGGGTATACCAGTTCGTAATTATAACATTCTTAGTGTCTCCGGGGCCCACTGTTACAGAATTTGGGGTTATTAACGGAAATAATGGCACACCATTGTTATAATTCACATCTGGTTTTTCCTCAACCGTATATGTACCCGGCCATGCAAAAAATATTGCAGGTAATACTGTCATAAGTGGATGCCATTCCAATAACGGCTCATAATCACCATTAAGTCTTACAAAGAATATATTGCTGTCGGTTAGGTTATTTGGAATGAATTTAACTACAGTTATTATTGCATACTTCTGCTTATTAATAATATTAATATTGGCATTATCACCGCTATTCGATAAATATCTTAGTCCTGTATTAAGAACCTGGACATATCCATCCTCATCTGTCTCAACAATCCTATACCAGGTGTGTATTGGAACAGAGAATATCTTTGGATTGACCTCGTTTATCGTAGCCGTTTTTACAGGAACCCAATTCCCGGAAGAATCTTTCTTCTCAAGAGTAATTGTGAAATTCTTTGCATCGCTGGCATCATGTATTGCATCAGGCGCCCTGACATCTTTTATTACTGTAATTGTTCCACCCGGAACATTGATTATCGGGTTTGTAAGAGTAAAGGGTGTATTATCAGGAGTTAGATCCACTTCATACCAGTTTTCATCTGGTGCAAAGCCCATTGGCGGAGTTATTTCGCGAACGTAATAGGTTCCATAAACAAGATGCTCAAACTTCACTTCGCCGCTAACATCCTGCGACATCGCAGTCATAATTGGAGTTGATGCTTCATCCTGACTTGAATACAAGCCGAATTCCGCCCCACCCAAATTGTGGCCATTACTATCCTGTTTATTAAGTATTATTGTGCCGTTTCCCGTATTTATTATTGGTTTATCCAGCACTGGATTTAAGTTGCTGTCACTTATAATAACAGGATACCAGGCACCATCAGGTGTATAACCCGTTGGGGCGCTTATCTCATGAATATAATATGTTCTTCCATTTGAACCGCCCGATGGCACATTCGTAAATACTACGTTGGGTGAACCACTTGTTGAAGTAACAACAACAGGGTTGGGATCACTTTCACTGGTATAAAGTCCTATCTCTGCGCCTGCAAGAGGACTGCCCAAAGTATCCTGCTTATTTGCTGAAATTGTTCCTGTTGCTTCATTGATAACATCTTTACTTGCATCAGCTCCACTGATATTAAAAACATATTCATTGCCTGGAAGATTTGAGCTATAAGTATAATCATTCGGAACAAGATCAACATCATAGCTCTCAACTAATTTGTACCCGCCATCCGGTAAATTGTTCCAGGTAAAATTATCTGAATAAAACGATAAAGCTTCAGTACTGCAATCAAGCGTTATCGAATTCTGAAGAGGATTGACTTTAATTATATTGTTATTTGAGTCATAAAGTGTAAATTTAGCCCTATCATAACCTATAAGACCAGTTTTAGTTATCGTAAATTTATGACCTGCCTGTGTATTTTTTACAGTAAAAGATATAGTACCATTGTTTGATTTAAGTATAGGAAGTATTGGATCATATATTGTTATATAACCTGATTTAGCAACCTCTTCAATCCAAAAGAGACCACCCCCGTTACTTGTAAATGATACAGTCTGGTTATGCACAATAGGTGTATCTACTCCTATTTGTACAGTACCGCCAAAAATTGTATATCTCCAACATCTTATGGTAAAAGATGTTGTATCTGTTGGATCTTCAATGCCATTCGAATCATATATCTTTTTGGTTACACTAATAATTACGGTAACAGCATCTGTAAAACTTGTGGTGGCAACTACATTATCTTCAGAATCCACTGCTTTTACATCATAGGTTCCTAAAATACCATTAAGTTTATATTCATAAGTAAAACCACCAACAGCATTAGTTAATACATCATCTGAACCAGGAACAAATGGGGAACCACTGCCCGTTACTATGGAACCGTCTGGTCTTACTACTACTATTGTATAAATAGTATTAGGCGCAAAATCAGCTCCTGTTATAATAACAGTCTCTTCAGGTGTGTAATCTTCTTTGTCAGTGGTAAGGGTTGGATTTATAAGTAAAAGTTGACCCTCGGCCTCAACCACATTTACAGTTCTTGTAGCTTGGGCTGCGGCATTTCCGGCACTGTCACTGACATTGTAGGTAACTGTATAGGAACCGATAGTTGTTGTGTCAACAGTGCTTACTGCTGATATGGATCCGGTAAGATCGCCATCAACATCATCGGTTGCAGTTGCACCGCCATCTGTGTATGCCGAACGAACTTCTATTGTTACCAGATTATCACCATTTAAAGTAATTACCGGTGGAGTGGTATCAGTAGTTACCGCTTGTCCAGTATCTGGGGGTGGAGTATCTTCCGCAAAAACCAGATTTGCTGGAATAAACCAAAATACTAAGGATACAATAACAATAAATGCTAGAAATTTTACCGAAAATCTTGTTTTTATAGTATTCATTTTTCCTCTCTTTTGATTTAAATTTTTATTTTTTAATTTTCTTTTTTTATTATCTATTTTTATGGCTTTCGCCTGATTTCCTTAATTTTTTAAATTCTAAAATTAGCCCTGAAAAAATAAAAACCGACTTCTTTAGTCGGTTTCGCTATTTGCTCCGCTTCCCTCAAGCGTCCAAATTAGAGAAAAG
>CAYSHN010000435.1:0-3702 GCA_964430815.1 uncultured Calditrichota bacterium
ATATTGAGATAGATTTCTTTGGCGCCCAGAGGAACCGTTACCACACTGGCCACCACCCCAAATAACATATTATCGCGGTAATAGAATGCCAGTGCCGCCAGTAAAATAGCAACCATCAAATTCGAGAAGATACCGATGACCGTTGAATTTAAAATAGAGATAATCCGCCGATCCCGCAGGTCAACAAAAAATCCATAAGGATGCGCTAAAGATCTTTTAATATTTTCTTTAAATCGATAATTACGCTGGTAAAACAGGAGGAATATAAGTGCACATACAAAAGTCGAAATACTAAAAAAATTGGATGATTTAGAATCTTTTGGATTTTCATAAATTTCCGAGAAATCAAAATTCATCAGGGACGGTAACTTATGATATAGATCTCTTTTCTCTCCAGTATAAGTCAATAAGCCATAAGGATAGATCCAATTAGTTGGCGTTACTTTACGACCAATTGAAACCGGTATAGCTGCCCACCAATCCTGGTAACTATCCCAAATAAATCCAGTTTTTTCAGCATGTGGTTGATAGAGCTTGAAAAATCGCTGAGCCCGACTGATCTGATACTCCTTTTGCTGCCGCAGGGCTTCATCCGCGGGCAGAGAAGCCCTGAAACCGACTGTACCCAGAATGACTGGTGTACTGCCTGAGGTCAACTGATTAAATGTCGGTACGGAATTAAGCAGAGTAAAGATCGCCTGATCATATTTATTGATCAGGTAAAAATCAATACGATTATTTACAGGTAGCTGTGTATAATCTAGTGGTGAAATGTATCTGAAGATTTTACCACGTTGATCGAGATAATCAGTCAGGTAAGTTAAATATTTCCGGGCCTCTGGCAACTGCACAGGAATTTCCTGCCCAATCCCCAGGGCCAGAAAAGAGGGATGTTGTTGAAAAGTCATCAATATCTCATCAGCCAGAGCCCAGCTGGCCTGGATTAGATAATCTTGAACCAGATTCGGAGCAGGTAGTCTCCAGATTCCATTTTCTATCAAAATGAATAAACCCAGTGAATCCGCCAGGTAAGCACAATATGGATGTGGAGGTTCATTCGGAAAACGTACGGTATTGAATCCCAACTTTTTAATAGCCTGTAGGTCCGTTTCCAGTTTACGATAAAACTCATTTAATTTCAGGGGTTGACCTGTCTGGTCGGTATACATCTCCCGGTAACTTATTCCCTTCATCAAAAAGGGTGCATCTTTAATTTTGATACCGCTGGATACTATTTGTACCTGGCGGAGATAGACCGGGAATCGGTATATCTTTTGCTGTTGTTCAGATGTGATCACTGCAAGTTCCAGCCAGTAAAAACTGGGGGATTGGGGTGACCAACTTATAGGATTGGTTAGCAGGAATTCATGATCAACATTTTTTTGATCTTCCGAAATAATAATTTCTGCTGTACCCAGGGATATACTGGTCAGATCAGGAGTAAGGAGTCTTTCCACTACTTTAATTCGTGGATTATCACCTTGATCCGCTCGACCGGCTTTTGGAAAAGAAACAGTGTATGAATAATTCAATCGATTCGCGGTAAAATTGTACTTGAAATTAAAAACAGAAAACGGGGGAATGAACTCCAAATATATTTCCCGAAGTATTCCTAACCAGGAAGTTGCCCGGAAAACTTGTACGACCTGAGGAATACTCTGCTCTGATTCAGCAGGAGGAGAAAGTACAATTTCTAATATATTTTCTGTTCCAGTTTGTAATAAATCTGTCGGAATATCCACAAAAAAACTTGATAGCAGGTTGAGATGCTTGCGGATTGACTTTGAATTAATTTTAATAGTAGCCACACCACTGATGCCCAGAAAACAGATGCGCAGATTATAATTCTGCAGAGTATCCGCTATTAAAAATTTTTTTGAGAATGTCAGTTGTTTAGCCTGCTCCTGCACAAAATAGGGCAGAGAAACCGTTTGTTTAATCGGATTATCATCAACCTTGACCTGCCAGTCCTGATCCAGTTGTACTACTGGATTCGGATTATTTTTCTTTAATAGATCCAGATATGCACCATGGGATTGACCGAATTGCCAGAGAGTCAGTATGATGCTGCACAATAGTAAGGAATTTGCTTTTTTGGTGACTCGTTTAAATTGTACCTTCAAATCTGACAGCCTGGCCTGTTATACTGGTCCGATTCTCAATTTTACTTGTTCATCAAATTAATGAAATCCCGCACAGCCTGTTCATAGCCCAATGACACCGCTTTGATCAAAATCGCTTTACCAACTATTAAATCATCAATAGTGGTGATTTTGGCAAGATCACCAACATTCTCCTGGCCTAATTCTCCACTGGCATTAACACCCATTCCTAGCCGATTTGCAGCTAGTACAGCATTATTGATTGTTTCTAACTCGGCTATTTGCTGATCCAGATCATCGGCCACGGTATATCGTTCGGTCGTCAATTCTATATAATCAAATTCTAATTTACCAGCCATTTTAATCTGATTCAATTCCGGTTCAATTAAAATACTGGATAAAATATTATTCGCCCGTAAATCCGCCACATGATTACTCAGCGATTCCAATTGACTCTCAATAAAAACAGGTTTTGGTTCCCAGGAAAGATCCGATGCAGAAGCGACAAAGGTGATCATATCGGGTTTAATTTTCAATAACTTACCCACTGTATCAGCATTGATCGCACTGCGAATGTTGAGATGGGTTTTTGATATTTCCCGGATTATTTTTATGTCACGTTCATTCACTGTTCGCAGATCTTCCCGTAGATGACATACGATTGATTCAGCCCCACCTAGTTCTGCCAGTACAACCGCATGAGCAGGATCAGGTACCACATCAGCAAACATATTACGTATCACCGCGATCTGATCGACATTGACAGCAAGCCTACTCATTATTCCTCCTCTTAAATTAAAAACTTGATAGATCTTCCCACCTGGTAATGGTCCAGCGGCCCGATGCTTTTTTCTGAAAATTAAATAAGGCTTCACCTTTAAGAGTTGGGATTTCTGTTCCACCGTCAAATGTAAGTTGAAAGGTAACTTTTATTTCGGATTGGGCAGAGTCCAGACTATATTCATAAAATAAAATGGTACCCCAGATTAATTCGAGCACCTCAAAATGCCGGAAAAGTCCAATCGTGGTTTTAATATCTACATCACGCCCCCAGTCAATGTCGGTGGGCGGATTAGTGCCATAATTCTTAGACAAAAAAATAAATGTACTATCCAGTAAATCACTATATATCAATGAATCTTTAAAGGCATAAGCATAGCGAAAATTAGTCAGGACATCTACCGGTGAGTGTTGTTGCGTGACAATATTGAATACCTGCTGATTACTTTTGGTTAAAGCAGGTGCAAACGGATTGTCACATCCAATGATGATTAATAGTATGCTAATGAAAAAACCGCTGCGCATCTTCAATTGAATCTATAAATCGCCTTGAGTAAGGACCAGGTATTGGGATTACTCTCAGCATTCCGCGTATCTTCCCAATAATAAATAGCCCATAATGAATTGGAGTTTTTAACCAGTTTCATTCTGGCAATACCAGAAAAGGTTGTGACGCTATCCAACTCCACCTGAAGTTGATAAACAAATGGTGAAGTTTGTACGGAATCAATGGCTGCTGAGATGGGTGTAAAACTGATGTTTGCCGCATCGACATATTCAAAACTGACAGTTTTGGCTTCGGTAAAAACATTACGTAAAT
>CAYSHN010000436.1:0-3696 GCA_964430815.1 uncultured Calditrichota bacterium
GATATTGATGAATACTATAATAAAAAACTGTGGGATCATTTTCAAATTGATGTTGGGTCCCATTGCCATGGTGAACATCCCAGTCCACGATCAAAACATTTTCAGCTAGACCGGTTTTTTGAGCAAAGCGCGCCGCTAGTGCAATATTATTGAATATACAAAAACCCATAGCCTTGTTTCTCTCAGCATGATGACCTGGTGGCCGGACTGCACAAAATACTTTTTTTTCCTGTTTTTTTTCAATTGCTTTCACAGCACTTATCGCAGCCCCTGCCGCATACTGTGCAGCGGTCATTGAATCCCGGCTCACCACGGTATCACCCTGATCAAGTACCTGGACACCCGTCTTAATGGCCTGATCAATTTTGGAAAAATAATCTGAATCATGTACGAGAGTAATGATCTCCTCATCTGCCTTTTCCGGTTCAGTCTTCTTTATCTTTAGCAGTGGCAGACTCTTTTCAAGTGCATCATTAATCACCTGCAACCTTTGGAGTTTTTCAGGATGGTCTGTGCCGGTGTCATGATGCAAATATACGGGATGATAAAGATAAAGCAATCGCGACCTGTTATATTTTTGCAAAATATATTTTAAAAGTCGTACCAACTCCTTTAGTTGATTCAACTTCAATCCTGCCTTTATGCTCATCAATCACTTTTTTAACAATGGCCAGGCCCAGCCCTGTCCCGCCTTCTTTACCACTGGTTACAAAAGAACCAAATAACTTGTCTTTGATTTCATCAGGAATTCCAGCACCGGTATCCTTTAAACTAAATAATACCTGTCCATCGTGTTCGCCGGCATTCAAACTGAAGGTACCACCTGGTTTCATTGCTTCCAGTGCATTTTTCATAATGTTCATAAAAATGCGGTTAATTTTCTCCGGATCCACATAGATCATACTGGCGGTTTTAACCGACCATTCGAAATTGTAGCCCTTGCGTTTAATATCATCTTCAAAATATTTAACAAAATCTTTTACCAGTTTATCAACCGGATATTTACGGGGCAGAATCGTGGTCTTGCCCTTGGCAAAATCCAGCACATCAGTAGTCATGCTGGTCAGGCCTTTTATCTGCTGAGTGACAATTTCGGCATATTCCTGGCGTGTATCATGCTTATCTTCCTCCAGCATAAGATCCACAAAACCCAGTATGTTGCTCATCGGCGTCCGTAAATCATGAACGATAGCACTCATCATATTTCCGATTGTCACCAGGCGATCGGCTTTACTTTTTTCATCGCGTAAACGATAGCTATCAATACCCCGTGCCGTCTGCCCGGCAATCGAATCCATAATTCGCTGGTCATTGTTTGAGAAATAATTGTGTTCCCCGGTTTTATTCATCAGAATCAGAAAACCGATAACCCGGTTTTCACTTACCAGCGGGGAACAGGCAATATTACGTATGGGAAGATTAAGATGATCCATCATGGCATGATCGAGGTAAGGATCGCCTTCGACTTTATTGCACAGGTAAGATTGCCGGTCATTGAACACCCGGCCGATTATCCCTTTATTTGCAGCAAAGGAAGCAGTTATCAGTTTTGCTTCATCAACATTAACTGCATATTGCTCAGTAATTTCTTTTTTTTCCGCATTAGTCAATAAAATCAGCCCGTTTTCAACCTGCAGTGATCCCGTGACCAGACGGAGTAAGTTCTTTAGCATGATATCCAATCGTTCGGCCCGGCTAAGTTCTTTTTCCAGATTAAATAATAAATTTAACTCATTCAAACGATCTTCCAGATTGCTATATAGACGGGCATTAACGATAGCGATGGCAATCGGTGAAGCCAGAGACGAGAGTAAATCTTCATCCTGCTTGGTAAAAATGCCCTCTATTTTATTCAGGATCTGGATCACTGCCATAATTTTACCGGTCTGATGCTCATCTTTTACCGGTTCCCGAATCGGCATACACAGGATTGAACGTGTGGTATAACCGGTTTTTTTATCAGTAGAAGGATCAAAACGGCTGTCATGATAGGCATCCTTAATATTAATCAGTTCACCCGTTTTTGCCACATATCCTGAGATGCCTACACCAATTTTCAACCGAATTTCCTTAATCTCGGCTTTCAGGGCGATCTTAGACCATAATTCCCCTTTATCGAAATCGACTAAGTATAGAGTACCCCTTTCGGCATGCATCAATTTGGTCACTTCATCCATAATCAGCATCAGCAACCGTTCCAAATTAAGAACGGAACTGAGAGCTTTGCCAATATACTGCATGGAACGCATTTCCAATTCACGTCGTGCTAGTCGTGATAAAAGATTCTTGATCTTGGTCAAACTGGCTGCCTGAGTTTTTTTAGTACGGACTACCTTTTTCTGAATTTTTTTTACCATAATCCTACCTGATAAATTAACTAATTTATTTTATGAATTTTGGATTCTTCATATTCTTTACGCCAGGTAGTAACTAATTGATGGGCCAGGCGTAATGGTTCCGGCAACCTGTATTTCCGGCAACAGGATAAAATAAGATCAACTCCCTGTTGAAGATCGGTGCGATGACCAATCGATACAAAAACCGGTTTTATTCCTGTTTTGGTTCGTAAAACTTTACCAATGGTTTTCCCCTGGTAATTAAGATTAACCGCCGCTCCCCGGTGGTTTGCCAGAGGTTCGAATATACCGACCAATTTCTTCTTGGCACAACCCAGGCTGGGTTTATCAATAAGAACACCAATATGAGCCGCAATACCCAAACCTCGCGGATGCGCTATCCCATGACCATCAAAAAGAAAGAGGTCGATCTTTTTTTTGTATGTCGTGATCAGATCCAATAATACTGGTGCTTCACGAAAACTTAGATACCCGGGCACATAAGGAAAGGATATAGGACTGGTTTGTATTCTTGTTTCAATTACTTCAAGGGTTGGAAAGCTTATCACCACCATTCCACCGATCAGCAGGTTTTGAGATTTGAGGTAGGAAACGTCAAATCCAGCAATTTTCTTAATGGGCGAAGGTAGTTTATTAATTCTTACTTTTTTTGCCAGTTCTTCCTGAATTATTTTCGCTTGTTTAAAGTCTGCCTGCCAGGAGTGAAAGAGTTGATCTTTCATTTAAAACCGCTTTATTCTTCAGTCATTGACGCCACAGCTTTTTCAACACTATCATAGATCTCAAATATCCGGTTTAATTGGGTAATGACCAGTAAACTCTCGATCTTCTTAGTTACCTCAGCCAATTTCAGCACTCCATTGTTATTCTTTAAAGTTGCCAGGCATGTTATTAATATGCCAAGACCGGCGCTATTCATCCACTTTACATCCTGCAGATTGAATACAACTTGCTTAATCCCATCATCAATCAGACTGCGAACTTTTTCATGCAATTCTTCCGATTCCGGGTCTCCCATTATATTGCCGGCGATTTTTAGTATGGCCAGGTGATTTTCAATTTTTTCTTCTATTTTCATTATAAAATTCCCACTGTACTGGATCGCTCAGGGGTAATACATCAGTCATACCCGCTGATTTAAGCATTTTAAATTATCAAAAAAAGCCGGTTTAAGTCAACAGAAATATAACCATTAGTTCCTTAGTACCTGATTACAATTGAGCATCCATGCGGTGTCGAGAAGTACCTCCTACAATCTCTACCTGGCAGTAGACAGGCTTTACCCTTTTCCCTTTAGCCTTTTATGACACACCCTGTTTCCAGAGAGAAAACTCAGTGC
>CAYSHN010000437.1:0-3684 GCA_964430815.1 uncultured Calditrichota bacterium
TCCGGACCATCCCCAAGCCAGAGCGTTTATGGACATCGCAAAAAAAATTGTGCAATATTTAAAATAACAATGATAGATATTGAAAATAATGGTGGAAAAACTGATATCGTAATTATTGAGGCCGGTCCGGCGGGAATTTGTTTACCACTGCTGCCAGTAAAAAGCAATATAAAATTCTGCTTGTCGATCAGGGGAATATTGCGGATACCATTATACGATTTCCGACCAAGGTCGAAAACAATTATGAGTATAGCGAAAAAATAATTGCCGACATTGATAATAGATATAACCGGTGCTAGAAAATATCGCTCGAAAATGGAACAACTACCCGGTTAGTCTGTACCATAATCTACGGTAAATGGAAAATTTAATCATAGCCTTAATTGGAAGCCTGATTGCTCTGGATACTTCGGTGGTCTTCCAGACTTTGCTGGCCCAACCACTGATAACCAGCACGCTGATCGGTTGGTATTTTGGTGATGTGCAACTGGGGTTACATGTGGGACTGTATTTACAATTACTCTGGTTGATTAGTTTACCGGTGGGAGGAGTAAAAATTCCCGAGGCTAATGTCGCTTCAATTGTGACCAGTACCTTGATCATGCGTTTTGCACCTGACTATGAGTATTTTAATCTGGTCTTTGTCGCAGGAATTTTATACGGGCTTTTAATCAGTTACATTGGGTCTGAATTTGTGGTTGTGCATCGCCGGCTTAACAGTACCATTTTTCACCGGGTCTATAGTGCCGTACAAAATGGACACAGCAGCGCCCTGGGATTTACGGTTTTCTCAGCGATCATGTTGCACTTTTTGTTGATGTTCACCCTGATTTTTGCTGCTTTATCCGTAGCGGATTTGTTTTCTTCGTTCTTGAAACGCGTTCCTACGAACTGGTATAAATTTTTTGATCATGGTATGGCGGCAATACTGGGGATTGGGTGTGGATTAATTCTGACCATCTTCAAAGACAAGGGCTGCAAACGGATGATCACTATGGGTACAATTTTAGGAATAATACTTTTTTATATTTTATCATGAGTAAGCAGCGATTATTAAATTATTGGGATTTGTTACGGATGTTTTTCCGGTCGTTTTTTATACAAGCGGTCTGGAATTATAATAGCTTATTATCAATTGGTTTATGCTATACTCTGGTACCTGCGGCCAAACGAATTTTTAGGGAGAAGAATGAGCGGATCAAATTTTTGTGCCGGCATTTGAATTTTTTTAATGCCCATCCATACTTCGCTTCGTTTGCCGTTGGTGCCATCGTACGTGTGGAAGAAGAACAGCAGGTTTCTCAAAAACCCGATCCGGGTCAGGTTGAACGGTTAAAAAATGCCCTGATAGGTCCGCTTGGTGCAATTGGCGATCAGGTATTCTGGGCTAATATCAAGCCATCTTCAGTATTGGTGGCGGTTCTGGGTATTTTAATTTTCAAGGAACTGCAATGGCAATTGGTATTCTTGGGCTTTATGCTGTTGATGTATAATATTCCGCATTTCTATGTTCGGATAGCTGGCCTCAGGAAGGGCTATCAACTCGGATTTGAGGTTTATAAAGTCCTGAATCTGGACGAGTATATGAATTTGAAGAGGTTATATGGGGCGATAGGCTCAATAGCCCTGGGCAGTATTGTAGGTTTTTCACTGTTGAAATTTGGACAGGTTAATTGGCTGCAGGGAATTTTATTTCTGGTTAGTATGATTTTAGCTTATTATATCTGGAAATGGCGTCAAAATTTTTATCAATCCGTATTATTGTCACTGCTGGCAATATTGGTATTAGGTCTAGTCATTGAAATGTTATGATAAAAGAAGAGATTAAGATAACTAATAAGCATGGGTTGCATGCCCGTCCAGCTGCCCAATTTGTAAAAATTGCCGGAAGATTTCAGTCAGAAATAAAGGTGATCAAGGACGGCCTGGAAGTGAATGGCAAGAGTATTATGGGTATTATGATGCTTGCTGCTGAACCTGGCAGTATGATTACGATTATAGTCGAAGGATGTGATGAAGCATCCGCTTTGCAGGCATTGAAAGACTTGATTACAAATAAATTTTACGAAGATACCCGATAAGAAACTGACCATCAATCGATAGATTTCTTCTGTATTTTTACGCAAACTAATAATTTGTATTTTCGTTGGAAGGAGATGAATCTCATGTTTTCTTTTGACAAATCCAATTTTAAAGTTTTCTTAAAAAAATTCCCTGAACAAATTGCAGCCAGTAAAAAGATATTTGATGATGCTAAAATCAGAATCCGCCCTGAAGGTATTGAAAACATAATTTATCTGGGTATGGGTGGTTCAGCCATTGCTGGTGATATTTTGCATGAGGTTTTATTTGATAAACTGACTATCCCCATGCAGGTGGTGCGGGGATATGAATGCCCACATTATTGTGATAAAAAAACATTGGTAATCGCTTCCAGTTATTCCGGTAATACCGAAGAAACACTGAGTTCCTTTGATCAGGCCAGGAAGAGGAGTACAAAAATAATCACCGTTACTTCCGGTGGAGAATTGTCTAAACTTGCAAAAAAAAATAAATGGAAACTGATCAAATTACCGGAGGGATTTCCTCCACGTCAGGCTTTTGGTTACCTATTCTTTCCAGTGTTGTATCTGCTGAATAAATTTGTGGATAAGCAAATAGCGGATGAACAGATAGAAGATTTGATTGCACATGTTCAAACACAGATCCTGCGCAATGATGAACACACCGCCGAAGGAAAATCTCTGCCTAAAGAAATTGCTATTAAATTGCAAAATAAAATCCCGATAATTTACTCGGTGGAACCTTATCTTAAATCGGTAGCATTTCGCTGGCGGACCCAGATAAATGAAAATGCCAAATCTCTGGCCTTCCATCATGTTTTACCGGAGATGAATCATAATGAAATTGTAGGTTGGGAGATCAACGAAAAACTGACTAAAGATCTGATCGTGGTAATTCTGGAGAGTGAAACCTATCCAGCCCGTATTAAAACAAGGATACGGCTGACCAAGCAGATTCTTACGGATAAGGGGATCGAGGTTATTACGGTTTATGGGGAAGGGAAAAATCTTTTGGAAAATGTGATCTCTTTGATCTGCATGATCGATTGGGTCAGTTATTATCTGGCGATTCTGTATGAAAAAGATCCACTTACTATCCTTAATATTGATTATTTTAAAGCTGAACTAAAAAAAATAAAATGAAATTGATAATTATTTGACCATCATGTATTTTAAACGATATTTTTTAAATTGATGAGGGCTTTGGTTTATGAATAAGGGTAAGTACATATTCAGTTCCGAATCGGTTACCGAAGGACATCCTGATAAAATAGCTGATCAAATTTCCGACTCTATTCTTGATGCTATAATTAAAGATGATCCATTTGGCCGCGTAGCTTGCGAGACATTTGTAACTACCGGATTAACTCTGATTGGTGGTGAGATCACTACCAAATGCTATGTGGATATTCCCAGCATTGCCAGGGGAGTCATTAAAGACATTGGTTATACGGATGCCCGCTATGGTTTTGATTATTTAACTTGTGCGGTTTTAACTAGTATTGATCAACAGTCGCCTGATATTGCTATGGGTGTGGATCGCGCCGGTGCTGGCGACCAGGGTATGATGTTTGGTTTTGCCTGTAAAGAAACTCCGGAGCTGATGCCCATGCCCATTAAT
>CAYSHN010000438.1:0-3679 GCA_964430815.1 uncultured Calditrichota bacterium
ATCCCGTTCAAAGTCTTCAAGCCTTCCATTAAACAAAACTCCAAAACGCCAAGCTTTATGGACAGTTATATGTCTCTTAAAATAAATAGAAGAACCATTAAAATTGGTCAATGTAAAATTTGAAGAAATTCCAAATTGAACCGACCAGGAGCCTGGTTTTAAAGAATTGATGAAAGTACTATCGGGATTTTGCTTTTCCTGAGCATATAAAGTCCCGAGTAATAAAATTGAAATATACATACCGATAATTTTTTTCATTAACCCTCCTGGTATTTAATATTCTTATAACAATATTAAAATCAGAATTAGTTTCTCAAATAACACCAATTCTTCTAGTATATCAGAGCGACAGAAAATTAGTATATTTAATCATCCGCTAAATATCTTATCGAATCCGGCTTTTTATTTTTTACCTGAGACAACTCATAAGTTACATTGACTTTCCAGATACCATCTGGACATTCAGACAGATATTTTTGGTAATAGTCGATAGATTTTTTCCGCTCATTTTCTTTCATGGCTTCAATAATGGCCGAGTTCCATAAATCTTCAAAAAACGACCCAGATACATTAACGCATCACATCTTTGCACGGATTCTGGGTATTTGGATAAAAATTCTTCAAAGTTTTTTATATCCCAGGGCATGGTGAAATAATGTTTAACATCTGCCTTCATTAATTCATTTTTTATGACATCAATAGCATTATCAATACCTGCATAGAAGTTTTCATTTCTAAATTGTGGCGTTATATTTTCGGTAATCACATCAGCTGCGAATACATCGGTTATGAGGTTTTCCAAACCGTATCCTACACTAATCCTCATTTTTCTATCCTGTTTAGAAATTAAAAGCAGTAAGCCATTATCTTTAATCGGACAACAAAAAAAAATATTTTATGGTCTGGTCGTAGACTTCCCCGACAGGTCGGGGAGTATCGAGACGACCTGTATTGTACATCTCGTCCCCTCGGCTCCGCTCGGGGACCGCATTTAAAACGTATAGCGATCTTTAATCAACAATAAATATTTTGGCGCCCTTTGTAGTGAAAGATCGGTGGGCAACATCATCATCGGCTACCTGGTAACTTATGCCGGGCCGTAAGACCTGTTTCTGTCCATCTTGGGTCTCGGTGTGCAGTTCACCTTCCAGACAAAGCAGTATATGTCCCTTGCTGCACCAATGATCGGCTTTATAGCCGGGAGAATACTCCACCATCCGTACACGGATTTCTCCGAACTGGCAGGTTTTCCACGTAGCTGTACCGGACTCACCTTTATGCTGTTCCGGTTTGATCTTATCCCAATCGGTTATGCCGAAAGGTATATCATGCATTTGCATCAAAAGATCTCCTTACAGTAAATGGGCAAAGGGAAAAGGGTAAAGAAAAAAACTATGTCGTTGTATTTATCCATTACCTCTACCTGGCATTAGACAGGTATTACCCATTACCCTTCTGAAAAAAATTCGATTCCCGATAATCTATTCCAAATAATAATCAATCACTTCCCAGTTTATTTTTTGATCATCAGCGATGTTATATTTTAAAAGTATTTTCCCCTCAAAATGACCGTCACTGAATACAGCATAAACCCACTGTTTTGAAAGGATCCAGGTTGTTGACCGGTCGAAAAAGGGAGTACCACCTAATGTTCCCTCAACAGGAATCAGTCCTGGCGATTTCAATAAATCGTCAATAATATAATAAGCCGGATCAGCTATGCTTTTCTTTTTAAACCTTCTGATATCCAAATCGGATAATCCCGGGAAATTATTTCGTTGAACACTCAGATCATCTTTCTCTTTGGTCAGTGCGGTTACATGTTCACCTAATCTATCCTTCTCATTTTTGATCCCGGCTAACTCTTTCTTCACAGAATTATTTTCATAATATAAGTATCCTGAAATGAATAAGGATAAGATTAAAAGAATGAACAGCAAGACGTTAATTTTTTTCCCCATTTATTATATACCTCGTTTTGATTTTATTTTAGACTATTATCTTATAGCACCTTCGGGGTTTATAGAAGCTCGAAGATGATAATGCACCATTGTACTTTTTTATCCTGTCGGCGCTGGGAAGCGCCTCCTACAACTCTCTGCCCTTATCCCCTTTAGTATAGATTCCCGCCAACATACGATCAAACGAAATATACCTTCGGCGGGAATGACTTTTTTCTCTTTTCCCTTTAGCCTTTGGCCTTTTTCCCACACACCCCATCTCCGCTATCGCGGAGCCACTCCTCTCCAGAGGGGACTTCTTGATACCTTTATTATTTTAGGTACTCGGGGAGTAAGGTACTCAGATACTTTTGTTCGTGCCTATGCTTCTTCCTTTCACAGGTACTAAGGGACTAAGGTATTTTTTACTTAGTGCTTTTCTTTGTCCCTTTTTCCCTGTCTGTCGCCAGGTCTTCGACCTTTGTCCCTATTTAAAATTACTTTCTCACGGCACGAATAAATGTATTAATATTATCCGAACTCACCCCTGGCGGCATGCCGCCGCCACAGGAGAAAATAACTTTAGATTTATCCGGCAGGGATTTGACCAAATCCGTTGTCACTTTGGTCACCATGGCGGCATCACCGGCGGCCAGAACATCCCGGGGTGGAATATTACCCAGCAAAACGGTTTTATTCTGGGTCAGTTGCTTCAACTCATTCAGCGTAATGTCAAAACCCATGTTGAACAAATTAATTCCTATTTCCGGTAAAAACGGTGCTGATACCTTGCAGCGGGCATCATTATGTAAAAATTTTATCGATACATTGACATCATATAATTCTTTAAAGTATGGCAAACCAAAGGTGCGAAATTCATTTTCACCAATAAAACCGATAATATCGTCAAGCAGAAAAATACCATCGATGCTAGGAAATGTCGCCATCTGTAACTGCAGCCAATTTTTCAGATAATTAGTAATTTTCTTAACCAGTGTTTCCGCTTTATCAGGTTCCATCAGCATCAGGGTCATGAATTCGGTTACCCCCATCAGATACCCGGCAATATTTAAGGGACCGCGGGCCACAGCAAATCGTATTTTATGACCGGCTGCTTCAATTTTTGGCTGTGCTATTTTCAAGCGATTCAATACAAAAGGCAATAAGCCATCTGTACGGGGATCCGGTTCCGGTAAAGAATCAATATCATCGGGTGACTTTATAATGCTATGGGCATGCGGGAATTCGTTGACAGGAAAGATGCAGCGGGCGCCAAAAGCCGAGGGCTCGGTGCACATGCCGAACTCCGACCAGAAACCGGGCAGAAACATAGCTTCCGAAAAATCTTTAAGCGCTTTTAAATTCGCCTGCAGCCATAATTCGTCATTGGAAAAATAATCCAGAATTTTAATACCGTACCAGTTGGGTAACCAGGGAGAATCGATTATGAATCCAACCGGTAAAGGTTTGATGGTTTCGCCCTTGATAATTTTTTGTAAGGTATCCCAGTGTTGATCGGTCATACGAAAGGTCCTCTATATATTATGTTTAACTCAGTTCCCTATATATTTATAAATATAATAATTTAAGGATCAAGATACCTTTTTTTAAAATAATCAAATGTTAGATATTAAACTCGCAATATTAATGCAATACCCCTAACCCCCACCCCTCTCCCCCGATTTGGAGAGAGGGGAAAATGAGGAGGTGGAAATATCATTACTCCCTCCTCGACTGCT
>CAYSHN010000439.1:0-3671 GCA_964430815.1 uncultured Calditrichota bacterium
CCTTGATCACGAATGTGGTCCCTGTAGGGAAATCCGAAGCCTTAGGGAGTGCCGCCTTATCGCTCATGGTGTTAGCCTAACGGATGGGCACTAAGTTGCGGCAATGAGAACACCGGACGGCAAAGGTGCAATACAGAAAATTCGACCTCCTGACGGACTCATGGTTTGAAGCCAAGAGATTGGTTGGCCGAAAGTATCCCGCGATTCGAGGCAAAGCAGAGTCAACAGATAAAAAATAATTAATGTTTTCATCCTGTCTACTCTCTATACATACCGCTTGCTTGTTGCAGCAGGTGAGATCGCTGGTCAGGTAGCGTTTTTACTTACCGGGCCATAGAGTATTTTCCTGTTACGAAGATACAATATCAAACTTAAAATTGGAGTTAGTACCATTAAGACTCCGAATTCGACGACACCTGGTTCCATGGGATGAGGATACTGATCGGCGATAGCCCAGCAGACTAATCCCACTAAAATGATATTACCGATAATTGCTGCCAGCAATATATTTTTGCTCGTTTCGTTACGGGAAATTACTACTACATTAAGAATTAGAATCAAAAACGTCCACAATGTGAAAATTATATAGCTAGTTTCCTTCGGTAGACCATCCGTCACGAGAACAAAACAGGTAAATACAAACAAAACAATGTTGAAAATAAGAGTAATGATTTTCATAATCGACCTCATTGAAATTACCTGGCGATACACACTGCGTAATATATTATTACCTAAAACCACTTTATTTATTTAATCATTATAATATCAAAAACTCATCAAATAATTCTTCGAAGATCTCTTTGATTTAACTATTTCTTCTGCCGTCTAAAAGAAAATCTATCTTCCGGAAGGGATCTTGATCTGAAGATGTTCTGATTCGATGTATACAATATAACTAATATTTTTAGGGAGGCAAAGTAAAAATAACCCCTGTAATGGATTACATTCTTCTGCAGGGAGATTCAAAACTTACCATGATAGATCTGGCGGTGTCCCCTTGGGAGCGCATGGAAGCCAGCGATTTAGTCGTTAGCTTTTTATTTTACCCGCAAATGAAAATCAAGATTATTTTCTTCGTGTAACTCTGTGCCAAAGAACTTCGTGAAATAAACAATTACACGAAGCGACACGAAGACCTTCGGCACAGAGTTACACGAAGATTAATATTAGTATATTTTTATTTGCGTTGATCTATGCGCGCAGCATCTACGGTCAAGGAATTTGACTCTGCTAATCATATTAATTTCTCCAATTATATTGCATTCCCATATAATGTTAATTAAAATATTAAGTCTTTCTGTCTTTTCTTTCTTACTGATCTATATAAGACATATACGACTCAGGTATCTTATCTTGGTCGATTGAGAAACTAAAGGTACTTTAAATGGTTGGTAAAACTATTTCCCATTACAAAATCCTTGAAAAAATTGGCGAAGGGGACATGGGTGTTATATACAAAGCCGAGGATACCAAGCTTAAAAGAATTGTCGCCCTAAAATTTTTACCGCCAGAATTAACCCGCAACCCCGATTCAAAAAATAGATTCATCCACGAAGCACAAGCCGCCTCTAAACTTGAACATCCCAATATATGTACCGTATTCGAAATCGATGAAACGGAAGATGGACAATGTTTCATCGCCATGTCCTATTGTGAAGGTATAACCTTAAAAAAGAAAATTGAACAGAACCCTCTGAATATAAAAGAAACTATTGATATTGCTATTCAAGTGGCCCAAGCCTTGGATAAAGCACATAAAAAAGGAATCGTGCATCGGGATATCAAGCCCGCGAATATTATGATAACCGATGATGGTATCGCAAAAATAGTTGATTTCGGATTAGCTAAATTATTAACCGAAACTAAGCTGACCAGGGAGAATGTAACAGTAGGGACGGTCGCCTATATGTCACCTGAACAGTCCAGAGGAGAGGAGGTCACTCATCAGACAGATATTTGGTCTGTGGGAGTGGTTCTTTATGAAATGTTGTCCGGACAGGTTCCTTATAAGGGAGAATATAAGCAAGCCATCATATATTCGATTATAAATGAGGATCCACAACCTTTAACTGCATTGCGCAGTGGTGTACCGATGGAGTTAGAGAAAATTATTAATAAATGCCTGGAGAAGTATCCTTCTGATCGTTATCAACAAGTGGATGAGTTAATCGTCGACTTACTTAAATTGGAAAAGCGTATCAATATTCCTCCAGATTATGACTTATTTCAGAATTTCCCAAATCCATTCAATTCGAAAACAACCTTCAAGTTTTCTATTCCTATATCAGATCAGGTAACGATCTCAATATACACTATTTCCGGTCAGCAAATTGAATCAGAAACCATGAATTTAAATCCGGGTTTATATAGTTATGAATTTGATGGTTCCAAATATTCAACGGGTACCTATTTTTATAAAATTTCAACTTCATCCGGTTTTAATGCCGAACGTAAAATGTTGTTGCTAAAATAATGCCGGCTTACCAGTGTTCCTCCTTTATACCATCGGCCCGTAGCAAAGCAAAACATTTCCGTTGGCGAAAGCCCGCGTGCTTGTCAGCTGCAGGCTTAGTATCTCTGTGATTCCGTCGAACATCGTTCTTCCCTTACCTAGCACGACGGGAATTACTACGATCTGATATTCATCGATCAAACGCTCCTGTGTCAGTTGTGAAACAATACTGCCGCTGCCCAAAATCACTATGTCGATTCCAGATTCGTTCTTCATATTTCTCATTTCCGATACCAGACCGTCCTTTATTAACTTTGTATTATTCCACGACACTTTCTTCAGCGTTCTGGAAAACACAAGCTTCGGCAGATGGTTCATCCGTTCGGCAAGAATAGGATCATTTTGGATCGCAACCGGTGTCGACCAGTATCTGATCATGAGCTCATAGGTAATCCTGCCGAATACCAGCAGGGCTTCGCCACCTGCATTCGCTGCAACAGACGCATCCCAATCTTTATCCTTATTAGTATTATGAGCCCAACTCATGTCGCCGTTCATATCCACAAAGTAACCATCCAGCGAGACCTGATTGAAAACGACTAATTTCCGCATGTTTCTCTTCCTTATACTTTTTGCATTTATTTAAATCTTTTTTTCAATTCAACCTTCCATGGCGCATAATACTCCGGTTTAGCGGCACGCAGCACCGTGCACTGCTCAGTGCGGTTTGATATTCCGGTTCGTGCGGAACATGTTCTGTGGATCCCATTTCGCTTTAACCTCGCCGAGCCGTTGGAGTCCTTTGCCGAGCGCTGCCGCGGTCCGCTCGGAACCTTCTTCCTCGGTGAGGAAGTTGATGTACGTACCTCCGGTCGAGAACGATTTCATGTCGTTCCAGGCCTCACGGACCCATTTGACGTTTGCAGCGTCTTCAGCCGCCTGTTCCCATGAGCCCGGAATGTTGAGTACATGGCGCGCATTGCGATTGCCGACAGGAGAATGCTCATCTTCAAACCGATTCAAAGCACCGGCAATCTGGAACAGGATCACCGCTGAGTGGGGCGATCTGATTTTTTCCGCATGTTCGATGATTTTACCGCACAGGGCCGGCTCAATGCGTGAAAGGTACTCGCTCTTCCAGTAATAACGCCGGCCTTTGGGCTGCGTGGCATCCAGCAAAGACTGCATCTGCGTATAGGGCCTTCGTACCAGCACATCG
>CAYSHN010000440.1:0-3668 GCA_964430815.1 uncultured Calditrichota bacterium
ATATGCTGCTCAATTTATTTCCAAAAAGATTTGAAAAATTTGGGAAGGTACTAATTAAAACTCAGATTTGACTAATAAATTAAAGCCATTTAAAAAGGATATATATAAAGGATCTATCTCTCTATTTATAATTACTGAGCATATACATTCTTCTTGTATGCAATGTCGTTAATTTAAATTAAAATAAAGCGAATAAGCAGATAATGTCGACTCAGATTCCCAAATAAAACAAAGGCATAATCAAGAGAATCGATATTAAATAGATTAAAATGTGATTTCTATAAACTATAAAAAATCCCGATAAAGGAAATACTCCCTCGAAAGAATATCCACATTCCAACGTCCTTGATTATCAGCTGATTTTTAAAAATTTATCTTTTCGTGAACTGTGAATTAGTTCAAATATATTGCTATCTCTTATAATGTTAATTAATATAGCAAGTCTTTCTATCTATTCTTTCTTTTGAATCTAAATCAGACACATACGAGTCAGGCATCCTATATACTTGATTGAAAAACTAAAGGTACTTGAACGGTTGGTAAAACCATCTCCCACTACAAAATTCTCGAAAAGCTCGGCGAAGGCGGTATGGGGGTAGTCTACGAGACACAATTAGCTAGGAATTAATGACTATGAACTCTGAAAATGAAATCCAGCGGTTAAAATTGGCCATTGAAGAATTATCGCTGTTGAATGAACTGGCGATTGCGGCCAGTTCTTCCAGTGATATACAAGAGACATTGAATATCATCATCCAAAAATCCATTAAGGCTGTAAAAGCTGAGCAGGGAAGCATCAAATTAATATCCAGCCATTCGGAACGAATGTTGGAAACATTCATACATCAGGAAAATATCAGTAAGCGTGGTATACCCTTTAAGGTTGGAGATCATATTATCGGTTGGGTTTTAGCTCATGGCCAACCACTCATTGTTGATAATTTGGCAATTGATCCGCGTTTTAAGATCACCGCAAAAGAACAACAGGACATTCATAATGTGTTAAGCGTCCCGATCGTATTCGCCGGCAAGATCATGGGGGTATTAACTCTGATAAACAAAAAAACAAAAGAACCTTTTAATCTGGATGACCAGCGCCTGATGTCTATTCTGGCAGCTCAGGCCGGTCAACTGATACGAAACTCACAGTTACAAGAGGATCATATCAAGAAAAAACAGTTGGAACATGAATTACAGATAGCCCGGCAAATCCAACTAAGTTTACTCCCACGCGAAAATCCAAAAATAGCACAGTTTGAGTTTGCCAGCCATTTTGAGCCCTTTCAGGATGTAGGGGGAGATTATTACGATTATTTTTCTTTAGATGATAATAAGTTCAGCATGGTTGTCGCGGATGTGTCTGGACATGGTCCAGCGGCAGCCATGGTGATGACCATGATCAAAGGAATTATGCACTCTTTAAAGCAATATCATTTTGAACCTGATAAAATTCTTTCTGAACTGAATAGCAATCTTATCGGACTTGTGCCACGCAATATTTTTATCACCATGACCTTTTTTACATTTGATCTGAATAAAAAAGTAATGAGATTTTCCAACGCCGGCCACGTTCCCTTTGTATATTATGATCAGAAACAAGATTCCTGCAGGTTGATCGAATTACGCGGTGTTGCTTTGAATCTCTCACGGACATCAACATATTTGGTAAACGAAATTCCTTATCAGCACGGTGATATTTTTCTAATATATACGGATGGGGTGAATGAAACCAATAATCCGTCTGCAGAATTATTTGGTTATGACCGCCTGATTGAATCCGTATATGATTTCAGGAATCATTCAGCACAAGAAATCACTGCGAATCTCAGAACCCGATTACAATCTTTTTCCCAGCAAACTGCGGCTAGTGATGATATTATACTGATTACTGTCAAGATTTAGAATATATAAATATTGTCAAAATGGAAAAAAAATTTAAAAAGGATCTGAGTTCACTGAATGATCTGTCTGATTTTATTGCACAATATTCCGACCAGAACCAACTGGTTCTCGATATCGGGTTTGCTTTGAAGCTGGCGGCAGAAGAAATTTTCACCAATTTGGTGAAATATAATACTCAATCCAGGAATGACATTCGTATCACCATATTTAAAAAAAATAATCAGATTATTTTAACCCTGACCGATTTTGGCGTAGAGAGATTTGATATTAATCGTGTCGAGAACTATGATATCCATCAGCCTTTAAAGGAACGGCCTATTGGTAAATTGGGAATTCATCTGGTCAAGAAATTAATGGATAAGGTGGAATACCAATATAAAAACAGGAACAGTACTATTACTTTAGTAAAATACTTAAGGAATGTATATGTTTGATATTCAACTTGCTGAAAATAAAGAAATCCGCTTAATCGGTAAATTTGATGCGAGCCAGGCTGATAAAGCAAACAATTTCTTTAATCAAATTCAGGATACCCATACCGTCAATTTTGAAAAAGTGGATTATATTTCCAGCATGGGCTTAAGCATCTTGCTGGTAACCCAGAAGCGTTTGCTTGATACCGGTCATGAACTGGTTCTGATCAATATGACCCGGCATATTCGTGAAGTATTCGGTTATGCTGGTTTTGATGAAATATTTAAAATTGTACAGTCCGGAAAATAATTAGATATATCTAGACAAGTATACTGTTAAGATTAAATCTGCACCTGGTAATCTAAGGGAATTTGTGTTTCATTTTTAATACAATGGAAATCTATTCATTATTTAATTTGCGAATTTTATGTATATACTTAAGTATCTTTGTGCCTATGTGCTTTTGTACCTTAGTGCCTTTATTATTCTGTATCTTAACTTTTTCACCAACTTTTTGATACTGTACTTGTACTTATGAATGAAATGGATGATGCGGGGCTGGTAAATAAGTGTCTCCAGGGTAACCTGCAAGCATTTGAAACACTGGTGGATCGGTATCAAAAGGTTATATTTAATCTGGCGTATCGGATTTGTAATAATTATAGCGATTCTGAGGATATTACACAGAATGTATTTATAAAAGTGTACGAGAATCTGAAAAAATATAATGACCAGTACAAATTCTTTAGCTGGCTCTACCGGATTGCCGTAAATGAAACCTTGAATATGGTAAAATTTAAAAAAAATATTGATAAACTAAACGATCAATACCCGGCACAACAACCATCACCCGATGATCAATATCAGCAAACAGAAACCGATCAATTAATCCAGGATGCTTTGATGAGTCTGAAAGCCGAATATCGTCTGGTGCTTATCCTTAAACATTTTCAGAATTTTTCATATCAGGATATCGCCCAGGTATTAAATATCAGTGAGAAAAAAGTAAAATCGAGACTTTTTACCGCCCGGCAATTGTTAGGACAGCTTTTGACCATTAAGGGAATTATAAACAATGGATAAAACTAAACTCATTGAATGTATTCAGCAAGCCATTGATGGGGTCCTTTCCAGCGAAGAAAAAAGCAAACTGGATCGATTAATGGAACAAAATCCACAACTGAAACACCATTTTACTGAAATGGAACATGTTTCAGAACTTTTAAGTCAGGTTAGTTCCATCGATCCACCAGAGCATCTCAGGAATAATATCCTGAATCAAATTAACCGTGAAAAATATCGAGCCAAGCCGATGATTCAAAATAAAGTCCAGTTTTGGCTGGAATGGTTTT
>CAYSHN010000441.1:0-3668 GCA_964430815.1 uncultured Calditrichota bacterium
TGCCTCCTTGTTAGTAGAGAGGGTGAAAAAGGGAAAGCGGCTTAGAATATT
The DNA here is from genome assembly GCA_964430815.1 of uncultured Calditrichota bacterium. Lineage (GTDB taxonomy): Bacteria > Calditrichota > Calditrichia > JAJRVZ01 > JAJRVZ01 > CAVZSQ01. Next base: position 52 of record CAYSHN010000441.1, read on the forward strand.
GAAGACGAGCACCATCAGGACGAGAACGAGAGAGGTATGATACCACATGCCGGGGATTATAGTGAACAGGCGAATGAGGAATTCTCCAAACCGGTATCAACTGAACTGCTGGATTATCTAAAGCAGCACAAAAATGATTTAGTTCCGGAGTTTTATAAACTATGGGAGAAAAATGGTTTTAAATCTACAGGTAGCTGGCGAGACGTATTTGGTACAGAACTGAGTGCAGAAGAAATTTTCACTGCCTGGTATTATGCTAAGTATGTGAATTACATAACTGAGCGGGGCAAGGCTGAATATCACTTACCAATGTATGTAAATGCCGCTTTGATAAGGCCGGATTACGAACCAGGTCGGTATCCCAGCGGCGGTCCGCTGCCACATCTGCTGGATATCTGGCGGGCCGGTGCTCCAGCTATAGATTTTCTGTCTCCGGATATTTATTTCCCGAATTTTACCGAATGGGCTCAAAAATATCACCAGGCTGATAATCCACTTTTCATACCTGAAGCGCTGCTTAATGAAAATTCCTGGGCTAACGCTCTCTATGCCATCGGCGAGCATAATGCCATGGGTTTTTGCCCCTTTTCCATAGAATACCTGGCTGATCCGCAAAAATCCATGCTGACCGGGGTCTATGAGTTGTTACAACAAATATCACCACTGATTCTCACCAGCCAGGGCCAAGGCCTGATCCGAGGTGTCCTGCTGGATGAACAAAATCAGGCAGATACTGTTCAACTTGGAGACTACTGGTTCAATATCGCCCATGATTATACCTTTCCCTGGACCCAGAGAAAGGAAGGTCCCTGGCCGCGGGTGGGAGGAATGATCATATCTATTAAAGCCGATGAATTTTATGTCGCCGGGAGCGGTATAATTGTGACATTTGAAACAAATCCCCCGGGAAAAGCAATTGCCGGAATTGGCAGTATCGATGAAGGGAAATTCATTACTGGCAGCTGGATGCCTGGACGCCGTCTGAATGGAGATCAAAGCCATCAGGGCCGGCATCTGCGGATTCCAAATGGAGAAGTGGGGATTCAGCGAATAAAACTCTACAATTATCGCTAAGTCATTCCCGCTTTTCGAATGCCTGACTTGATCAAAGTATGAGCGGGAATCTGTAGGAAATATCGCAGGATATACATTCTATCCCAATGCCTGTTCTGCTATAGATCCTGGCTTCGGCCGGGATAATATTTTCCCATTCTGTCATCCCGGGCTTGCCTGTCTGGCAGCAGACAGGACACGGGATCCCTAATGCTCGCATACAAATATATCCCGGCTTTCGCCGGGATGACTCATCCAAATAAATCAACACCTAAAACAGTCATCCCGGACTTGATCCGGGATCTGGTCTTGATCAAAACAAGAAGAGACACCGGTTTGGGAAGAATCGTAGGGGCGATTCATGAATCGCCCCTACACAAACCGGGATCTATCGTTAAAAGTTAAGGTAAGTATTTATAATTTGCGTTATGGAATCGGTTCAATTAAATTAAAAAAATTAAATAATTAATAGTTTCCAGGCGTACGAGCAATTGTTTCAGATCACTCAAATGGTTAATGTCTGCTATTTTATCCTGCCACAAGTTTTAAAAAATGAAGTATCTAGCAACAGGGGAGAAAGTAGTGTTTTCACATAAGCGTACCTTTCGTTTATTACAATCCATTGTGATCAGTGCATTATTAATTATATCTGCTTCAGGACAGACTCCGCATGATCTGGTCAATGGAAATTTGATTCAGTTCAGTGATAATGGTGCCTGGTGCTGGTATCAAGATGAACGTGCAGTAATCGACGCTGGGGCCGGTAAGTTGATTCTGGGGTACGACGCCAGCGGTTCCGGTGTAGGCGGTTCACTGCGCGACGGCGATCTTGATGCAGTAATCTTTGATCTGCAAACCGGATTATTGGAGAGATTTACCATGAAGCAGGATGAACCGGTCGCTTTCTACTGTGATGATCACAACGCTCCTGCCTTTATGGCCCGGCCTGACGGGAAATATCTGGCGTTCTACGCCGCACATTTCAAAGATACCACTTCGTATTACCGTATTTATGATAATGGTGTCTGGGGAACGGAACAGGAGTTTGATTGGAAAAAAGAACGGCCTGGTGGTTCTAATTTTCAAACCACTTATTCTAATATTTTTTATCTTTCGGCAGAAGAGCGCACCTATAATTTTGTCCGCGGAAACAACAAGAGCCCCAATTCGATGGTCTCGTATGATCTTGGAAACACCTGGTCCTATGGTGGACAATTGACCAGGAACGCCGGTGTGGGTTACAATAATGGCTATTATAAATATTCCAGTAATAGTGTGGATCGCATCGATTTCATCTTCACTGAGTATCATCCCCGCGACTTCAATACCAGCATCTATCACGGATATATACAGGACGCCAAAACATATAAATCGGACGGTGCACTGGTCGATGATAATATCCTCGACACTTTAAATGTACCAACCCCGGCTAATTTCACCCAGGTATTTGCTGCCAACACAGTTGTGCACGGCGTAACGATGACTCATTGCTGGAACACCGATGTCCAGCGGTACGCTGATGGAACTATTGCAACGGTTATAACAGCGCGGGCGAACAGTGACGCCAATAATCCGGATCTCCGTTTTATGTATTGCCGCTATGATGGTTCGAACTGGACCACAACCTACTTATGCAAAGCCGGTTTAAAATTATATTCCAGCGAACAGGATTATACCGGTCTGGCCGCCATGCATCCTTATAATCCCAATGTCATTTATGTTTCGACCACTTATGATCCCCGCGATGATGCCACCAGTCTGGGAGTTCATGAAATTTTTAAAGGGGTCACGGAAGACAACGGGGCGAGCTGGATCTGGACACCGATTACCCGGAACTCAGTTCGCGATAACCTGCGTCCCATCATACCGAAGTGGGATGAGAACAATACTGCCTTGCTCTGGTGGCGGGGAACGTATAACTCTGCGCAAAGTTACAATGCCACGGTTGTCGGAATATTGGATCGCGATTTTGAAGCAGTTGGTCCTATGATTTATGTGGATGCTTCACTTGCAAATACTACTCTATCTTCAGGTGAAGCACTGGTAACTACAGGACCTAATGGTGACCAGGGTGTAGCAGACAATCAATGGCACCATCGGACTGGTTATGGGAACGGCGACACGGTGTTCACTTCAGCAGAAATAGGTGGTGAAAATGCACCCATTCTTAGAACACAGGTAACCGTCCCGCAGACAGGAAGCTATGATATCTGGGTTAATTTCTGGGCAAATCCAGCAGCAGACTGGCGGATAAAAGCAGGTCTTTCAATTGATAAAATGCAAATATTCCGCCAGATGGCCTGCAAGCAGGTCGAAGCGGGTGACCATAACACCCCAATGGTTCTGACCGGTGGTGGTGATACGTACCTGTATCAAGCTTACCTTGGACACGTTCAAATCAATGGCAACAATACCTTCTATGTGTTCGTCGACGATCACGCCATTCAAACCGGAACTTCGGGCACCCTGACTGGTAATACTGCTCGGACCTGGTATGATGGCATCAGTTATGTTAGTCTGAACACGCTACCAGCATTATCTCTGGCAACATCCGCAATCAATTT
>CAYSHN010000442.1:0-1950 GCA_964430815.1 uncultured Calditrichota bacterium
ACCGGCTTTTGGACCAGTAGAAAATGCATTATCGAGATATCGTGCGGGGCCAGATCCCATAATACGTTGACATCATGCTGGAACATGCCAAGATTTATCCGCACGGAATCAAAATAATATAAATTTCCCAGTTCCCCGTTTTGTATTAATTCTTTAATTTTACGCACCGCACCGGTATAGATAAAGGTATGATCTACAAAAATTTGCAGATTCTTTTTCCTGGCCAGATTTATCAATTCTTCAGCCTGGGCGGTGGAAGAGGTCATCGGCTTTTCAATCAGGACATGTTTACCGGCTTCCAGGGCGGCTTTAGCCAGGAGATAATGGCTGTCCACCGGTGTACAGATGGCTATCAGATCTAGTTTAGGATCTTTGATAACCTCGGAATAATCTCGGCTAGTCAGTACAGCAGGATAAAGACTTTTGATATATTTCAGACGGTTTTCATTTAGATCACAGCATCGGTACATTTCTGTATCAGGATTGGTAACAAAATTACGGATCAGATTCGGTCCCCAGTAACCGACTCCAATCACACCAACACGAATCATGGCTCCTCCCAAATTAAAATGCGCCTTTAAGATTAAAGATGGCTGATATGGTTTTGAATAATATTTTTATATCCAGCCACAGGTTACAATGACTTACATATTGTAAATCCAACCGCACCATTTCATCAAAAGTGGTCTTGCTACGACCGTTCACCTGCCATAGTCCGGTTATCCCTGGTTTGATATCAAGAATACGGCGCAGGTGCCAGTTCTTGTAAGATTTTATTTCATAGGGAATGGGCGGACGTGGTCCGACCAGACTCATGTCCCCCATCAGCACATTAAAAAACTGCGGCAACTCATCCAGACTCGTCCGCCTGATGAACCAACCAATGGTGGTGATCCGCGGATCGTCGGTAATTTTAAACACAGGAAATTCTTTGCTGCCGAGATTTACCTCATCGCTTTTTCCTGCAATTAACTTGGCCACGTACTCACGGTGAATCTGATCATCGGCGCTCAGCTTCATACTGCGGAATTTTAAAAATTGAAACGGTTTACCCAGGTGTCCGAGCCGCTCCTGTTTGAACAGTGCCGGGCCCGCTGAGGTTAGCTTGATCAGGAAACCTATGATAATCATAATAGGGGCAGCAATGATTAAAGCAATTACCGACCCGACGATATCCATGAACCGTTTGCAGATCCGGTAGGTTGTTTTATGGATCGGTAGATGAAAAATACTCCAAAAATCAGGTGTACCGATGGCCATGGTACCGTTCGAGCGGACCTTTAAATTCCAATCGATAATAAAATCGGGCTCTCCGGGATTATAAATATTAAAATTTCCGTCGGATTGTGGCTGCCCGTTAACCAGCATTACCTTTTTTAACATTACCGGATATCCTTCAACCTGAGTACACGGCTCCCTGGTAGTAACCGGATAGGTTGAAATTTTAACCGACTCTATGATCTGCAGTAATTCTTTATGACCATTTTCACTACAGCTACGATAGGAAATATCTGAAATTTTCTGAATAAATATTTTGGCGCTGCCCAGACAGGTATCGACCAGCAGTATGCCTATCTTAAAGGGATTGAGCAGAAACTTAATATCGTAATTTCGTGTATTTTCGTTGATAACTTCCAGCAGTTTTTCTAGAAAAGAGATATAGAGTTCATCCGGTAACAGCGTATCATCATCCAGGTAAGTGGTCAGATCGATAATAACATAGGATAGACCCAGACCGCTGCGGGTAAAGCGGTTGCGTTCTTTTAAAAAAATATCAAGCATATCCTCATTACAATACCAGTTATAGCGGGGCGAGACCTGGGCTTTAATACGCTTATTAGTCAGAATCGATGAGGCTCTTAATAAGTTGACCATTGAATTATTTTAAATAATATCTGTAAAATGAAGTTTTGAAAAAAATAGTACGTCTATATATGATTAAAGTCAGCT
>CAYSHN010000442.1:2050-3665 GCA_964430815.1 uncultured Calditrichota bacterium
ACCTCTTTTTTACCCCTTACCCTTTTCCTCTACCTGGCGGTAGATCTCCGACCTGTCTGCGCCAGGTCTCCGACTTTTACCTTTGGCCTTTCGCCTTTATCCTTCTAGTAATGGTAATACGTATAATTATACTTATCCTTCCTCACCGGCTCTGTCGAAGCATTGATCACCACGCCGATAAAATTATTTCTAATCGCTTCAAATTCAGTGAGAGATTCCTTCAATTCATTCATTCTGGTTCGCCGGTAGCGGGCGATCAGCATTATTTTGCCAATGATCTTATTCAGCACAAAAGCGTCCGGGATCAGGTGAAACGGTGGGGTATCAACCAATATCACCTTGAATTTCCGGCCCAGATAATTGAATAAATCTATCATATTTTTACCGCCCAGTAATTCGGAAGGATTTGGTATGGCGGTACCACTGGCCAGCAGGGTCAGGTTAGGCACATGCGTTTCCTGTAGTACATTGATAATTTGATTTTCTTTGAGCAAGGTGCTTTTCATTAAAAGATCGGCAAGACCCGGCGTTTTCTCAACGCCGAAGGAATGATGCAACACCCCTCTCCTCAGATCGCCATCAATCAGCAAGGTGGCATGTTTTTGCTGGGCAAAGGCAATGGCCAGATTACTGGACAGCAGGGACTTGCCCTCGTTTGGATTCAAACTGGTAATCACCATATGAAGATTATTATCATTGTCCATGGTCAGTTTGGTTCTCAGACGGCGGAAAGATTCATTTTCCTGGTCGGGGGTATAATTGGTGGTGATCAGTTTGGAATCGATCTTACCCTTGGTTACTTTAGTATCAGGATTTATCTGCGCAGGTAATTCTTCCATGGAACCGATAACCGGAATAACTGCCAGAACCGGTAAATCGAGCGCAGAGTTCAGATCTTTTGCCGAACGGACCGATTTATCCAAAACATCCACGAAGATAAAAAATACCACACTCAGCACAAATCCCAAAACCAGGCCCAGTGCATATTTTTTCAGTTTTCCTACCAGGCCATTGACTACCAGCGGTGTTACGGCGGAATCGATAATGTAAGCGTCCGGAATTGTGGCAGCATCGGCAATTTTCGCTTCATCCATGCGGGTCAGGATATTGGAGAGAATTTTTTCTTTAATCTGCCGGTTTCGTTCTAATTCGGCCAACTTTAATTCATTATGCGGTAAGGATTTCAGATTATTATAAAACCTGTTCGTGGCTTGTTCCGATTTACTCAGATTATTTTTTACCTGGTTATTATAATTAGCCGCCAGGCTGTAAATCTGGTTCTCCAGATCCCTGATTTGGTTCTCGGCATTGATCAGCATGGGATTCTCCGCCGAAAAATTCTCGTTTAGATATCGCTGCCGCAGGCCAATCAATTGTAAATATTGTTGTGAAAAAGTAGCTGCGCCGGGTACATTTACATTCTGTAAATAAGCCAAAAGTTCCTGATAAATATAAGAACGGTTTTCTACGCTGGTATTTTGTCTGGTGCGTTCCAAAAGTTGCTGGATCTGTTCCTGGTTTTTCTTCTCCACCAGCATACCCCCCTGCAGATCGGCCACCTGTGTCACTAATTGCTGCCGGTCCCCGGCCAGAAATACAAAAGGATTTAATTCAC
>CAYSHN010000443.1:0-3652 GCA_964430815.1 uncultured Calditrichota bacterium
AGTATAGGCTTCAATAGCCTTTGGTATATCAGCTAATTTCTGCTCATAAATCCAGGCCACCGCATACCGTGACTTTTCTGCCCAAATAGTGCCAGAATCCTGTGTGGCAATTTGATTAAATAGTATAATGGCATCATCATACCTGTCGGTGAATAGTAGAGATTCGGCGTGTAGATATTCTGTTTTAGTCGAATCGATCAATTCAACTTTTTCCGGTTTTACTGTTTCTGATTTGACCCGCAGATAATCGGCATATACTGATGAAGGAAATTGTGTCAGAATAATATTTTTATAGTTTTCTGCAGATGTTGTGTCAGCTTGAGTGTAGATAGATATGTAATATAAGGCATAATATGCTTTGGCGATTAGAGATGAATCGGTGGAATTGGCAATGAAATTATTATAGGCGACTTGCGCACTGTCATAATATTGAATGTTCAGCAAAAAAAACTCGGCCAGCGCGAACCGGTTTTTATCAAGTGAAGTCTGTATTTGTGCAAGTGATCGCTTGGGCTGCGGCGCCTCTATTTTTTTATCCTCCTTCCTTGATTTCGATGATGGTTTTGCAGCCAGGGTATCCAGCATTGTAACGGACGAATCGTCAGTAGTTTTAATCATTAAGGAATCGGGTGAATTTGCTGATACCAGTTCGGCTAGATCTTTGTTGATATTTTCTTTGATTTTTAAATATGTTTGCAGTAACTGGGCTTGTCGAGTCGCCTCATCTTTATATTTTGAATTTCTGTCTTCCTTTTCAACTCGCAGGTATAATTTCTGTGCTGAATCTGGATCAACATAATAGGTTTCCTGAAGTTGAGCCAACCGATAAGCAGCAATGCCTGATCCCTCTGTGCGGGGATATTTTTCCAGGATAAAGTTGAACTTTTCAACCGCTAATTCATATTTCTTTTGCAGGGTTAAACATTCACCTAATCTGGCTTCAAAGTAAGCATAATAATCGACAAAACGACTCTGATTCAACAAGCCAATTAGCGCTTCGCTAGCCTGTGTATAATTTTCTAACAAAATTAAAGTGGATACCTTTTTAGACTGAGCATTGAAATCAGTTTTAAGCGGAGCAGAATATCTGCTAACCAGATCATAATTTTCAATTGCTTTAATGTAATCTTTTTCATCGAAGTAAATATCCCCTATTATTAATTGAGCAGACGAGGAAAGGTAGTCGTCGTTGGAAATAGCAATGCAACTTCGAAGATTATTTAAAGTTGGTTCATAATTTTTCTGCTGTAAAAAGATATCAGCCAGATAATAATATGCTTGTGCGGTAATATCTTTCTGACGGGTTTCGGCAATAATCGAATTCAGATATTCACTGGCTTGGTCAGCTTTACCAAGTTTGATCAGTGATTTGGCCAGCCAGAGAGTTGCCTCAGGGATGAGTTTACTTTTTGGATAGCGGCTGATGAATTGGGTCAGGTATCGTTCCGAATTGGTATACTCTGCCACCTGGTAATGACTCTTGGCGATTAATAAGAAGGCATCGTCGGCGTATTTGCTGCTGTCACTATAGAGGTTAATTAATTTCCAGCATTTATCGATGGCTGCATAGAAATCTTTCCGAACGTCTGCTGGAATCTCAGTATCTTTACTGCTGGTCAGTTTTTTACTGGCGGCATCGTACACTTTAAGTGCATTAAAGAGGGTATTATAATAGGCGCAGCCGCTAATAAGCAGCAGACAAAGAGGAAAAATCAGCCTGTTTATTTTATAGGTTCGCAAAATTACCCTGATTGGATTTTATAATATTATACTGGGCAAAGATGGATTGGTTTCTGGGTGTAAACATCTTGGCTTATGGAATCCCTTTTATTTATTACGGTTCACTTGATTTGAATTTTTTCGATCACCATGGCCATTTGAGGAAGAATTTTTCCGGCGGGTCCACGAAGCATTTCGTTGCTATGTACTGTAAGTGGTGTTTCTTCTTCATTAATTTCCACCAGATATGCGCCATTGGCTTTAGACAGGAGAGGCAAAGATGCAGCTGGTTCAACGACACCTGAGGTGCCGATAGAAAAAAATACTTCGCATTCTGCTGAGGCGTATTGGGCTTTACGCAATAACGTCTCATTTAGATTTTCACCGAATAGGACTACATCAGGCCTTAGCAATGCGTCACATTTGTTACAGGTGGGAATTGCTCCAACGGCGGCTGCTGCCGGATAAAGCGCATTGCACTTGCTGCAACGGTCACGGAGTATGTTCCCATGCAATTCAATTAATTTTTTACTACCTGCACTTATATGCAGATTGTCGACATTTTGGGTAATGAGAGTAAAATCCTTGAAATATCTTTCAAAATCTACCAGTGCATAATGACCCAGATTGGGTTTAATATTTTCCAGTGCTTTTCGCCGCCAGGAATAGAATTGCCAGAATAAAAGCGGATTTTTTTGGAAGGCCTGAATATTAGCCAATTCTTCCATTTTATGATTCTGCCATAATCCGTCTTTACCCCGGAATGTGGGTACACCGCTCTCTGCGGAAATCCCGGCACCGGTTAAAACCGCCACATTCGTTGCATCACGCAGTCTGGCTAATAATTTAGTGCTGAACATATTTTATTTCATATTTAGGTTTGTCTTAATTGAGCAATTAATACTCAATTCTGATCTTTCAATAAGGACTCGGAATTTTCGAAATCGAAAAAATGAAGATTATCTAGTAACAGGTATAATGATAAATGTTGATTGACAGCCGGTTGGACGTTTGCTGTCGAGCGCACCATAAACATCTGTTCATTCTTTGAAAAGTAGATAAAAATTTCGTTCCCCATTGGTTCAACTACTTCTACCTTGGCCTGCAGTTGAATATATGGGCGATCCATGGCAGGGACCAGGCTGAAATGTTCCGGCCGAACTCCTAAAACAACTTTTTGTGTGGTACTGAATCTATACTTAGCCGCAATCTGTTCGGGTATTACAAATTGCATGATATTTGTTTTAAATTCCAGCTGGCTATTACGTGTCAGTTGACCTTCAAAAAAATTCATCGCCGGACTGCCGATAAAACCGGCTACGAACCTGTTTTTTGGTTTTTCATACAGAGTCATCGGTTGATCCACCTGCTGAATGATGCCATTTTTCATCACAGCGATACGATTGCCCATGGTCATTGCTTCGACCTGATCATGGGTGACATAAATCATGGTTGTATTCAAGCGCTGGTGCAGTTTGCTGATCTCTATACGCATTTGCACCCTTAATTTAGCATCAAGATTGGATAAAGGCTCATCAAATAAAAAAACCTTGGGTTTGCGGACAATTGCTCGTCCGAGTGCTACCCTTTGCCGCTGTCCGCCGGAAAGCGCTTTGGGTCGACGGTCCAAAAGGTCGGCCAAACCCAGCACCTCACTAGCATCATGTACACGTGTTATTATCTCTTCCTTTGGATATTTGCGAAGTTTCAGACCAAAGGCCATATTTTCATAAACCGTCATATGTGGATACAGGGCATAGTTCTGAAAAACCATGGCAATATCACGGTCTTTTGGAGGTAACGTATTTACACACCTTTGGTCGATAAATATTTCACCTCGGGACACTTCCTCTAATCCGGCGATCATACGTAAGGTAGTAGATTTACCGCATCCAGATGGACCGACCAGCACCATAAATTCAGTGTCCTGTAT